>CBDUEF010000088.1:0-8853 GCA_965366095.1 uncultured Cypionkella sp.
GCAAAGAAAGCCTGGTAAATCGCCGATAACCATTCCCGCAGATTTCAAAAAAATCCCCCGCTTACCTATAGGTTGTCGTAAGCAAAAATGGTATGATTTCTGCTGTAAACCTATTTCAAGTCAAAAGGTTAACTGGATTCATGGTTAATGCCCGAGCCGTAGGCCCGGTCAGCAAAATGGGGTAAAGGCGATGTTGAGTCTGCTTGGGCTTCTGGGAGCACTGTTTGCCTCCATTTCGGCAGATGTCTTTTTGCCAGATAGCACTTCCCGTCCAGAGGATGAGGCCGATCCGCCTGACGGGGAATCAGACAGTGGCACCGATATGGTCATGCTTCTTGGCGAGCCCTCCACACAAATCGCCCAGTCCGAAGTAGACTTTTCAGGACTTCCGCAGTCTGACGATCTGACCGACGCAATCGACGGTGACCGCACTTTGATCGGCGATACAGAGGCGGATCATCTGGATGGGAGTGGCGGCAACGATCTGGTGATCGGTGCCGGCGGCGATGATCTTCTGGGCGGTCGCGGCGGCGATGACAGTTTACAAGGCGATGATGGCAACGATCATCTGGATGGAGGCGATGGCAATGATCTGCTGTCGGGCGGCGATGGCAACGATGTTCTCCATGCGGGTGCAGGAGACGATATCCTGTTCGGAGGTGCAGGCGAGGATGGGCTTTTCGGCCACGAAGGGAACGATCAACTTTCCGGTGGAGCAGGAAGCGACACATTGGTGGGTGGCGAAGGGGATGACCAACTGACCGGCCAATCTGGCGACGACACTTTGGACGGCGGCTATGGCAACGACCTTTTGTCCGGCGGTCTTGGGCGCGATGAATTGAACGGCGGCCAAGGCCAAGACACGATATGGGGGCAATGGCCGGGTGAAGCCGATCACGAGGCCGATACAATGTCAGGTGGCGCCGGTGATGATCTATTGATGATGAGCGCAGGGGATCTCGGCAGTGGCGGCGACGGCGCCGATATCTTCGCATTGCAAGACATACATCTCGACGATCCGCTGGCGCAGATTGTAGATTTTGATCCAGCGCAAGATCAGATCGTGGTCCTCTATGACGCAAATCTTCACCCCGACCCGGTGATAAGCGTCGAAAGCCACGGTGAAAGTTGTATATTATTGCTTGACGGAATTCCGCTGGCAGACCTCGCCGGGCAAAGCAGCCTGGACATCAGCACGGTGCAGTTGCGCGCCGCCTAGATAGGCCAGGGTCTCGGCTGTTCCGCATAGGTTATGTATAGTGGATGTTTTGGCATACCGTCCTTTGTAAGGCCCAAATGGGACAACTCCTTGCCGCAGGACCGGATCAATCCCTCAACCTGACGCCCTCTTCCCAAAAATGAGCCATGTCCACCCCAAGCGCAAATCACCCGATCGGCCCAGACAACAGACTCTATAATTGCATTGTCATTTTCTGGTCCAATCGGATCGCCTGCTGCCCGCATCACCTTTGGATCTGTCGCGCGAAAGGCAAAGATATTCACGACACGAAACGCCCCGAAACCAAGGGCCCGTGCCCGTCGCTCACACCGCTCAACTGTCGGGTCGTTTTGAAATTCTGTCGCAGTCGACGGATTTAGCATCACAAACAACACTTTCCCGGCCTCTGCCCGCCACTCCCGCGTCAACTGATACCGATAGCGCTCACAATCAGAGTACACGGCAACGCTGAAGGCGTCGTCGTTCTGGTGACTGCGGTTGATCACAATTCAATTCCTCCCAAATCAAGGCTCAATCCGCGAACAAAGACGCATGCCCTGCACCTGATGCGCCTGACCAAGAATTGCATTTGCCCAAATGGCCTCTACAAAGTCTCCCCGCTCCCAACCCACGCGATACGTCCAGCTTCTCCACGGCAGTCCGGTTGAGCGGTGGCTCGATGCCACCCGAAACCGGCCCCTGTTCTTGGTCAATTAAACACACGCGATGGGTGCAATTCGCCCGATTTATAGATCCCCACCGCAACAGCTTTGCCTTGATAGCTGGCCCAAGCCTCATCTCCATAGCCAACCGTGCTGGCCAGAACCATTCCGGGGTTGCCGTTCCTCAGGCGCGCCGCCCCTTCGGGGGTGCATGGCAATTCCGGCAGATCGGCCAGCCCAAGCTCCAGCGGCTTCAACCAGCTGTCCAATTCTTCGGTTCGTGCAAGGGCATCAATCTGTTCCAGAGAAATTCCCCCGGCCGCCACAAATGGCCCAGACCACTCGCGACGCAACCATTCCACGTGCCCAAGGCAACCCAGAACCTGCCCCAAATCACGCGCGATCGAGCGAACATAACCGCCTTTACCGCAGACCATTTCAAGGTCGATGTGATCGAGATCTGGTCGACCAAGAACTTCAAGCCGCTCAACAAACAGCGGCCTTGCAACAAGGATCATCGCCTCGCCTTCACGTGCCAGATCATAGGCCCGCTCACCCTCTACCTTGACGGCAGAAAACTGTGGTGGGATTTGTTGGATATGACCGCGAAAATTCGCCAATGCGGTTTCGATTGCTGCATCATCCGGCCTGGCAGCCGATCGCTCCAAGACAGAGCCTTCGGCGTCATCTGTTGTTGTACTGGAACCGAACTCCACTCGAAAACGGTAGCATTTCAGCGCATCGGTAATAAAAGGCACGGTTTTGGTCGCTTCGCCCAAAGCGATAGCCAAAACTCCAGTGGCCGCAGGGTCAAGCGTACCTGCGTGGCCAGCCTTTTGAGCCTGAAACGCCCATTTCACTTTGTTGACAATTGCCGTCGAGGTAATCCCGGCAGGCTTATCCACCACAAGCCATCCTGAGACGGTCCTTCCCTTTTTCGCGCGCGCCATGCTGTTCCTTACTCAAACCGAGACCGCCTGCTATCGCCGACACCCCGTTGCGTCAACCATTCGGCTGTATATGGCCAACCCAACACCCCATCCGGCCAGCAGCAACGTGACGCCCAAACGCTGGCGCAAATAGTCACTGAACCCAATCCTTACAAAGATCTTAGGTTCATTTTGCCGTCGATCATTGGCTTTGGCACGTGGCTTTGGCCGCACAGAACTTCCCATAACAAAGGCTTATTCTGAATCCTTGGCATCTTCATCGCGCGCAACGAGATCGCGCTGCACTGCTGGATCAGAAAACAACCGCCGGGTTTCTTCCAACCGATCAAAGGTTTCGTCCGGGCGAAAACGCAATTCGGGGGAATATTTCAAGGTCATTTGCGATGAGACCCGGTGGCGCAATTCGAATTTATTCCGGGCAAGCGCCGCAATCGCTTCTTCCGGCGTTCCCGCGCCCATAAGCGGCGTGACGTAGACCGTTGCAACCCGCAAATCCGCCGACATGGCAACTTCGCCTATCGTAATAGACAGTGCATTCAGGTCCGGATCATGGATCTCGGCACGCATCAGCAGATCCGAGAGGGTGCGACGGATCAACTCGCCGACGCGAAGTTGACGTTGAGATGGGCCTTTGGCCAAATGGGTGCGCTTGTTTGCCATGGCTCCCTTTAGGCGGATTTGATGGCCCCTGCAACGGCGGGGTTTCACCGTTTGCGAAATGGCGCTAAAGCCAGCTCAACTCAGGGAGAGCAGAATGGATAATTTGCCTGGAATCGTTGTGAGCGGGGCGACCGGCAGGATGGGCCGCATGCTGGTCAACATGATTGCTGCCTCTGACAAGGCGCGTTTGGCTGGCTGTCTGGTTCGCCCCGGCCATGATTGGATCGGCCGCGACATCGGCGAGTGCCTGGGTATAGGGGCGTTGGATGTCATCGTCAGCGATGATCCCCTCGAAGCCTTTGCAAGTGCTCAGGCGGTGATTGATTTTACCACCCCGGCTGCAACTGTCGAGTTCGCGGCCCTCGCGGCGCAGGCCCGCGCTGTGCATGTGATCGGCACAACCGGTTTGCTGGCCGAACATCACCGCAAAATTGACCTGGCAGCACATCATGCCGTGATTGTGCAGGCGGGAAACATGAGCCTTGGCGTCAATCTATTGGCAAGGATCACTCAAAAAGTGGCTGAAGCTTTGGATGCAGATTGGGATATTGAAATCGTCGAAGCACATCACCGGATGAAGGTTGATGCCCCGTCGGGAACCGCTCTGATGCTGGGCGAGGCGGCGGCTGATGGGAGAGGGGTGTCCTTCGCCGAGTCGATGATTTCAGGCCGAGATGGCATCACCGGCGCGCGTCGAAAGGGCAGCATCGGTTTTTCGGCCATTCGCGGCGGCGATGTCGTGGGCGAACATGACGTGATATTCGCTGCAGATGGCGAGCGCATTGTGCTGCGCCATTTGGCAACTGACCGCGCGATCTTCGCGCGGGGTGCGCTTAAAGCTGCGCTTTGGGGCCAAACCAAAAAACCGGGCCGATATGACATGATGGATGTTTTGGGGTTATAACCCGGCGATCCAGATTACAGACCACCCGTGACTTAGGCGTAGCTCCGCCCAAACCAACCGATAATTTGTCGTTTATGAACCACCTGCAGAGCGGTCTTTCACCGTCGAAATTCAAAGCCCTAAAAGCGCGGCGTGTTTGGACCAATCGAGCCTGTCAGAAATCGACCGCGAGCCCTTTTTTCTCCCAATCTCCAAATCGAACCGGATCAGGGCCATCCCGCCCACCCAATTCTTTCGGCAAAACGGTTTGAGGTTGCGCCTTGCGGGCCTCTGCTTCGGCCAAGGCGCGCAAGGCGGCCGGCGGCAATTCAGGTTTTACGGTGTCAGTCACTGCCACTTCCTTGCGATTTCAGTCCCCTTGATATACGGCCAATGGCATCAACGACAAGGATCAGGTCATGACAAAAACAGCATCTGCAGGGCTAGGCGCACGAGAAGCCGCCGTAACCTTGCTCACTGCTGTGATTGGCGACGGAATGATGATGGCCGAAGCCTTGGCCGCCCCGGATGCCCTAAAGGGCCTTGCAGCCCCTGACAAAGCCAGAGCCCAGCGCTTGGCCGTGCAGGTGATCCGGCAGTTGGAACCCATCGACCGCGTCTTGTTGCCCCATTTGCGCAAAGAGCCACCGCTTGCAGTGATGAACATCCTGCGGGTTGCCGTTCTGGAACTGTCAACCGGCGCAGCGCCCCATGGCGTTGTCAATGCGGCGGTTGAAATTGCACGCCACGGCAAACGAACCGGCCCTATGGCGGGGTTGATCAACGCCATCCTTCGCAAAATTCCAACCGACACCCCTTTGCCTGGCCCGGTGCAGAAACTGCCTCGCTGGATGCGCCAGCCGATGGTGCATGCCTATGGTCGCACGGCCGTAGAGGCCATCGAATCCGTTCACGCCATGACGCCACCCCTTGATATAACCCCCAAGGGCGCGGCCTTGCCAGAAGGGCAGCTTTTGCCGACCGGCTCGATCAGATTGGTCGAACCGGGTCAAGTATCCGGTCTTCCCGGCTATGATAAAGGCGATTGGTGGGTTCAAGATGCCGCCGCCGCCCTTGCCGCCCCCTTGCTCGACGCCCAAAAGGGCGAGCATGTCCTGGATATCTGCGCCGCCCCAGGTGGCAAGACCCTGCAGCTGGCGGCCACAGGAGCGAGTGTTGTGGCTCTGGATATTTCCGGCCCCCGAATGTCGCGGCTTGAACAAAACCTCACACGCTGCGGGCTGAAGGCGCAGACCGTCATTGCGGATGCTTTGTCGTGGCAGACTGATGCCCTTTTCGACGCGATTTTGCTGGATGCCCCCTGTTCTGCGACGGGCACCGTGCGCCGCCATCCTGAACTTCCCTATATCAAGGATGAAACTGCGCTTGCCGCTTTGATTGCCTTGCAAGCTAACCTGCTGGACAAAGCGCTGACCTGGCTACGACCGGGCGGTAGACTGGTTTATTGCACGTGTTCGCTGCTTCCCGCCGAAGGTGAGGAACAATTGGCCGCTGCCCTGCTACGCCACCCCGGGCTTTGCGTTGAACCACCACAGATCAGGGGCGTGGATCCGGCATGGATCACGCCGCAAGGCGCGCTACGTTTGCGTCCCGATTATTGGGGTGACAAAGGCGGTATGGATGGATTCTTTATGGTTCGATTGCGACAGCAATAAATCCACATCCGCGCCAAAGGGTTCACTTATGCGCAGGATTTTTTGGGTGCAGGTCGGAGCCGTTTTGGCTCTTGGGTGCAAATATCCGGTAGTAGGCCCAATCCGGCAGGAACTGCGACAAGCGAAACAGCCCTGAAAAAACCAATGGAAAGTTCGATTTGAAGGCCTTGCTTTTCATCAACCGGAGCATCCTTGCCGCAGCCGTTTCTGGTTGCATCAGGAACGGCATTTCAAAATCATTCTTTTGCGTCAACCGGGTCTTTATGAAACCCGGATTGGCCAGCTGAACCCTGATCCCGGACCCTCGCAGATCGGCATAGAGGCTTTCGGCGAGGGCCATCACCCCAGCTTTGGAGGCCGCATAGCCAAGCGCACCGGGCAGGCCGCGAAAGCCCGAAAGCGACCCGGTAATCACCAGATGCCCATGGCCCCTTGCGACCATTCCTGGCAAAACCGCAGCAATCACCCGCGCGCAGCCGGTGAAATTCACATCGCACATGGCCACCAATTGCGCATAGTCGCTGTCTTGTGCCCTCATCGGCCAGTAAACCCCGGCAAGGAAAACCACGCCATCCACAGCGCCTATTTTCGTCGCCGCGGCGACAACCGCTTCGTCATCAGCCACATCAAGCGGCAATGCTTGCGCGTTTGGGAGTTCGGCACAAATTGCCGACAGACGGTCGGGATCTCGGGCTGAAAGGACCAATGACACCCCTTCGCTCGCCAATTGCCGCGCCAGCGCCAAACCAAGGCCCTCGCTTGCTCCTACCAACCAGTATCGCTTGCCGACAAAATTCATGCCAGCACCCGAAATATCACCGCTATCAGTTCACCCATTTCACTCTCCAATTTGCGACGCTGACCCGATTCCGCCTGCAAAGCGAGACAAGGAAAGCCACGAAACCTTCAGGTGCATCAGGTCACCTCGTCTTTGGGTGGGGTCGGTGGTGGGCGATAGCCCGCGCCCTTCCACCAAAGCCTGAGAGCTTGCCAATGGATCAGCGCCAGCACCCGTCGCGACCCGAAGGGACGTCGCAAACACGCGCTGAGGATTGCTCGATTTGTCAGCGGTTTTCTCGGCCCCGTCAGTGTCGCAATCAAACCGCCGTTGCCTGCGGTGAAGTCAATCCAGATACCGATCCGGTCCGCCCGAATGTCAAAACGAAAAACGTAGCCCCCTTCGACAGGCTGAAACGGTGAGACGTGAAAGATTTTGGACGCGTGAAGACGGTCCTCAGGGCAAATAACTTGGTGATCAGGGCGATGGCATAGATAGGAATGCCGGTCGCCAAAGGTGTTCGACACCTCGGCAATCACCACGCGCAGTCCGTCCTTATAGCATAGCCAGAACGACACCGGGTTGAACACATGGCCCAAAACTCGCGGTTGGGTCACGAGTTCTACCCGATCAGCCAATGGCAAGCCATGCGCGGCCAAAACCTCATGCACCCAAGTCACACCACGGCCTAATTTAGGGGCACCGCCGTGATCGCTATCGTGTACCGAAGTCAGGTTCGCCCTATTGCGTGAAAATAGCCTTGGGCCCTTTGCGCTCACAGGATCCAGTAAAACGTAATCCACGGAGTAGCGAAACTCATTGCTCACTTCGCCTTTGCGCCCGTGATAGGTGACGCCGGCAATATGATCGACGCGGCTCATGCAGCTTGGGGGAGAGCATGACGCTGTCGCATCTGCTGCACTACATCCACGGCCGACGCAAAGCCATCCTCATGAAATCCACTTCGCATCCAAGCACCACAAAACCATGTGTTGTTCGAGCCGTTCATTGACCGGATGCTTTCCTGAGCCGAAAGAGCCGCCAGATCATAGACAGGATGGCGGAAGCTAACTGTATCATAGATCAGCTTTTCGTCGATAGGCCGGTTTGAATTGAGCGTGACAAACATCGGATCCGAGTGCGGAATCGGCTGCAAAGAGTTCATCCAATAGGTCAGATCAATCCGTTCCGGGCGTGGCCCGCTTGGCTCGGTATAGACCCATGAGGACCAACATTTGCGCGCGCGCGGCATCAGGCTTTCATCCGCGTGCAAAACGGCATCATTCGGCTGGTAGCGCACGGCAGCCAACGCTGCGCGCTCGGCCAAAGTTGGGTCCGACAGCAGCGACAAGGCATCATCGGCATGTGTCGCCAACACCAGATCGTCGAAAAGCTCCCACTCCCCGCCCTTCGCGCGCACCATCACCCCATGCGCGCTACGCTGCACGCCGGCAATTGGCGATCCGAGACGAATATCAACACCCTGCCGCAGCAAATCCGCCTGCAGCCTCTGCACATACTGAATTGATCCGCCCTGAACGGTGAACCATTGATGCTGACTGGTCAGGTTCATCAAGGCGTGGTTCTTGAAAAACCGGATCAACGCCTGCGCCGGAAAATCAAGGATACCCTGACTTGGTGTCGACCAAATCGCTCCAGAAAGGGGCAAGATGTAATAGTCGCGAAAATATGGCCCTGTCCCCAAATCATCCAGCAAACCGCCGATCGTAAGCCCTGAACGGCCAGCCTTTGCCTCGGCATGTTTGTTGAAATGCAGAATATCTCTACACATCTGCAAAAAGCGTGGAGAGGCTAAGTTGCGTCTCTGCGCAAACAGCGAATCGATGGATTTAAGAGCGTATTCCAACTTGCCACCGCCAATCGAGGCTCCAAAGCTCATATCGCTTTTGACGATCGGCACGTCCAGACGCTCGAACAGCGCCACAATATTGGGATAGTTCACCTTGTTGAATACGATGAAGCCGGTATCAACAGGCTGATCGCCATTTTTTCCGGCAATTACAG
>CBDUEF010000089.1:0-8833 GCA_965366095.1 uncultured Cypionkella sp.
GCAGACTAGGCCGTGGGGTTCGGGGCCGAGGGGTTCGGGCCGGCGCGGTTTGCGACGGGCACCTTTTGGAAAGGGAAGAGCCGTCAAATGCCGCGATCAGATTTTTGTGCCTGACTCTGTCGCATCAGAAGGTGGATTGCCGTCGCGTAAATACCTTGTTGGTCCGGCGCAAGCAGAAATTCTCGTGTCCGAGCGCGCAGAGTTTTGGACATCGGCGTCAGGTGCAACGGCTTTGGCCCCGCTCATTCGGGATTCAATGAAGTCGGTGCAGACAATGCCACCTGTGATCCCCGGATCGTCGGCAACTGGGACGAGTTTGAGGGAAACGTCATTGCGGAGTGAATTCCAAGGGTCTGGCCGGGCATAAACTGGCCGGGCGTCGTGTTCCAATCCGCCCGCAAGTGGTTGACGGCTCAATGCGGGTGGGCAGCGGTGCCCGATCACAGTCGCCGCGTCGATCGTTGGCCACCAGTCAGCACGATCGGAGAGCCGTAACTCCTGCGGGATTTACGCATCAAGGATCAGCGATGCGCAAAAGCGGGGCAAAGTGGAAAAGCTCGGGGTGGAAAAGTTCGGGCTGGCAAGGCGGGTTCAAAGGCGAGAGGCCGTCAGGGGATGATAGGGGCTTGAGTTTTTGTTGATTACACCTTTTTCGATTTCGTTGCCGCAAGTTTCGCTGCAAGGAACGCCCTCACGGGCGCAAGGCGTGCCAGATGCTCGGGGTTCAGAAACCCTCGGTCTGCCGCACGCTGCCAAATCATATGGCCGGGGTTGGTGTTGACTTCGTTGAACCGTGGGCCCTGCGGCGTCAGCACAACATCCCAGCCCAGAATGCCATGATCTGGAAAGGCACGATGCGCTGAAATCGCCATGTTTATGGCGTCATGATAAAACGGAACCTCAAAGCCGATGAGTGCCTCAGCCCCATTTTCCGCCGCCGTGATTGGACTGTCGTAGGGAAAATCACCACGCATCGCACTTAAAATTTTCGCTGAGACGGGATCAACCGCCGAAGACCCATTGCCATCCCCGCTGTCAATCGGGGCGTTTTTGGCGGGCATGCGCAAGCAGGCATAAAGCAGCTCTGGTCCGCTTTCGGGATAGATCGTGCAAACGCGCAGCGTGGCCACGGCCTCCCCTAAACGCCGGGCTATCTCGGGATGCATGTGCAGCCGCTCTTGCAAAAGATAACCTTGGGGAAACTTCTTTAGGATTTCATCCGCAAGATCACCGACATCGACGTCACGTCCACTCAAGAGCTGCAGCTTCCCAGCCCCGAGGTGCCGGTTTATTGACACAGCCCCGATCCCTTGAAGTCCGTCGATTGGCTTGCCAAACATCCCTGCATCGGGCGGGTTTGACAGAGCAGCGATCAGGCCTTCGCGCGTGGTGATCTGAGGGAAATCTCCATAGCGCGGGCGCTTGATATAAATCGCCAGAGTCTTGCTGACAGGAAAACCCATAGCTTGCAGCACAAAGCTGGACAGCATCTTGTCGTTGAACATCGCGCGGTGGGTCGACAGCGCGGCTGGTTGCAGCTCGCGGTTCACCCGGTAGGATGAAAAGTCACTGACGTAATATGTTTTCTCTGGCCAGCTTTTGGATTGTCGATACACCCCGCTCGAATAGTAATCCGCAGGCGGCAGCTTACCCCGGCCACGTCCCAATCGGGCAATTTCCCACAACTGTCGTGCCGCCGAAATGCCATGTTCGGCATGCACGTGCCGCAGCGCCGTCAGAGGGCTGATCGGAAGGGATGCCTTGGCCACCAAAATACCAACATCTGATCCCAAGGTCGTCTGCTCCTCGTAAGTTTCACCGCTTTCGAAAAGCGGCCACGCAACTCCTTTCTCGGGTTACGCATTTCATGCGTCGTTGATTGCGCGGAATGAAAGGGATTGATAGAGGCTTCAGGTGGGGTTACCAGAAAAAACCTGAACACAGAGCCCTCGGCAACTTTTCTCCTTCAGTGTTTCCCAAAGGGGAGGGGCCGTCAGGGGATAAGAGGGGTTTGAGGGGGCATTGGTTACGCCTTTTTCGATTTCTTCGCCGCAAGTTTCGCCGCAATAAACGCCTCGACGGGCGCAAGGCGTGCGACATGATCGCGGTTCAGAAACCCTCGGTCTGCTGCGCGTTGCCAAAGTGGGTGGCCGGCATTCGTATTGATTTCGTTAATGAGCGGGCCCTGAGGCGTTAGGACAACATCCCAACCCAGTATCCCATGATCCGGAAAGGCACGATGCGCCGAAAGCACCAATTCCACAGCCGCATCATAAGTCGGCAAGGTCTTGCCAACCAATTGGGTCGAGGCATCAGAACCGGATTGTGACGATCCGCCATAAGGGAATGTATCGCGCGAGCTTCGCAAAACCTCTCCTGAAATTGTATCAATCAGAGCAACGCCGGTTCCTGCAATGTATCCGCAATCAATGGATGTGTTTTTTGCCGGCAGCCTTAAAACCGAGTAGAGCACTTCTGGCCCGGACTCTGAGTGGATCGTGCATATCCGCAATGAGCCGACCGCACCTCCCATCGCGGCCACCAAATCAGCGTGCATATGGATGCGCTCTTGCAATATATAGCCGTCCGGAAACTTTTGCATGATCTCATCGGCCAGGGCCTCGGGTGAGGTGCGTTGCTCGTCAAAAAGCCGCAAGTCTCCGCTGGCCTCACGCTCGATTATTGAGACGCTTCCAATACCCTGAAAGCTGAAGACTGGTTTGCCGAACAGGCCGGATTCTGGTGGATTGGCCAGCGCCGCAATCAGGCCCTCTCGCGACCCGATTTGAGGAAACGCGCCATATCGCTTGTCGATGCCATAAACTGCCAAGGTGTTGCTGGTCGGGTATCCCATCGCCTGCAAGACAAAGGCTGCAAATATTTTGTCATGCATCATTGATCTATGGGTCGAGAGATCTCTCGGCTGCAAGGCGTAATTGAAGCTGTAGTTCGATGCCTCCCCCAAATAGCAGGTCTTTTCCTGCCAGCTCATCGAGCGTCGATAAAGGCCGCTCGAATAGTATTCCGTTGGCTGCAATTTCGATCTGCCCCGCCCAAGCCTCGCGATTTCCCACAACTGCCGCGCTGCCGAAACGCCATGTTCAGCCTGAACATAGCGCAGCGCGTCAAGTGGGTTGGTGGCATGCTGCACTTTGGTTGCCAAAATCCCGTTGCTTGATCCCAACTTAGGTTCTCCTGTAAAGCTTTCCAGCAGCGCAAGGTTCACGCGCAATTTCGCGCCTGGCGTTTTTTACCTGAACTGACGGATAAACTGATTGAAAGAATTTGAGAATGATCTTCTGCAGCGTTTGCAGCCCAAACGGTTGATTTTCACCCAGAACTGACCCGGTGGAGGTGCGAACAACCGTAAGCGTTTGCGGGGGGCCACGGATAACTTATCTTGACGGCGTGAAGTTCCATGGCGTGATGAATCGCGCCGCGTTTGTCGGAGACCATCAACTTAAGTTAGGATGATGGTTATGACAAAAAGCAAAATGGCAAATCGCTATTCGCCTGAGGTCCGCGCACGTGCGGTCCGGATGGTGTTTGAACATCAAGGCTCATACGAAACGCAGGCTGCCGGGGGTGGTTGGCTTTGCTTTTTTCTTCGTTTCCCTAAAAGGAGGGTCAACTCGGGGAGATAGGGGCTTGAGTTTTGGTTATCAGCTTGACCTTAGCCGCCGGAGCCCGAACTGAAAGTGCGCTGAAAACACCTCTTACGAACCTTTGGCTAGCTTACCGCTCAAATCCGGTACGAGACGCGTATATCTTTGGGCATCAATGACATCTACGGCGTTGCGCTCTATCAAGAGGTCTAAGCAACGCACGGCAATATCAAAACTTTCAAAGACTGAATCCGCAAGAATAGCCATGTGTTTCAACTGCTCGTTGCCGATTGCTTCGGGAGTGCGCAGGGAACGAATGAATACTGCATCGCCATCAAGCAGTTGATTGGCGTGCCCGTCCTTGTTCAGTTGCGAATTCAGTCCGCCACGAAGCGAAAAACCCTTCAGAAATAGGAATTTATGGAAATCTAATCCCGATTGGCGGAGAGTTGACATTTGGGCGTCCAGTAGCGGCTGTTCTTCGTAAAGCGGCACAAACGCCACTTCTGTAATTAATGCGCAGACGGCCTGTAATTTAAGGCATGCACCTTCATAAACCTGCAACTCACCACCCTGAACATCAATTTTGAGGAGGTCAAAATCGGGTATTTCCTTTAGGTCATCGAGGCGATGCGTTTCCATCTCGATCTTCTGGTCGACAGTGGTAGGGGCTCTCAATCGCTGAAAGAACTCCGTAGTGGCGCTATCCGGCTTCAGCAATGACGACAGCGAAATCGCACGGCAGACGTGCAGAGTTCCGCGCGTGCCATTGCCAATAGCATACGGAAGATAGGTTTCGTTCGAGTTGGACTTTAGTCGAGCAAAGGCCTTCTTCTCGGGCTCGAAACCCCATACATCGCAGTGATTGGCAGCCAGTAGGTTGCGATATGGACTCTCGTTGATTGGATTAGCGCCCACCTCCACAATCCGCGTGCGTCGTGCAGGTGCTAAACAACCTACTAGCAGATCAAGTCTTGATGCATTGAACAGCTTGCCCAATTAAATTGCCCCCGTGATGGCGTCAATGGTACCGTTCAAATCGACATGTTCTCTCAATTTAAAGCGTGCTTGTTGGTATTGCAATGAAACACGCGGATATTGATTTGTTAGCATAGAGACTTTCCATCGAGCAACAAGCAACGAACTCCGTTTAACTATGCAATTTTAGCGTATCAGCATCCCGTCACTTCCGGGGCAAAGTTTTGCACTGCTGTTCTCAAGTCAGGTTGCCAGTAAAAACCTTAACACATCAGCGTCGGCGTCAGCTTGCCGGGATATTGAGTCTGCGTTTCCCAAAGCTGACTTGCAACTAGGGCAAGGGGCTGGTCTGAGTTTCCTTGATCGGTAGCGGGTGCTGCGGGACCGCATAGGGGTGGTCGGGTGGAGGTGGTGGCACAAGTGGCGGCAAGCTTTTAACGTCTTAGAGCAACACACTCCACTAGGCGGAAGGGCCCCCGTAGGGCCCCTCCTAGGGGTGTTGCGGGTTGCGATAAATACAACTCTGAGGCTACATGATCACAGCGCCGAGGTAGTCCCGGTCGATGCCGTTAGCCCACTACTCCCAGTCATCGTGCTCAAGGCTTAGGGGGGTAGGGGAATAGGCCTTCTAACCGTCGCAGAATCCACACGTCACAGAGCCCTCATCAGCCGTAACAGCGCGCGCGCTCGGCAGCGGCGGCCAAACGGGCAGCGCGCACTCCCGATACATCTGTAGGGTGGGCGGCTCGCAAACGATCGGCCAACGCGCGGGCATTCGCAGCCAATTTTGCGTCATAATAGGCCGCTAGAACTGCGGCACGCGCGCTCTCAAGTTTCAATTGATATGGACGCCGAATTACGCAAGCCCCGTGTTCTTCTAATTTGCGGGCGTGGAACAAATGCTCCAAGTGCTGCGTTAGAGCCACTTGCGGCAACCCCATCAGGGCTCCCATGATCAAGGTACCATGTTGGCCGAGATTAACAAACAGGCGTGTTCTGGCGCCAATATCGCCCAGTGACAGTGGGCGGTCATGCAAGATCATACCCGAGGCAGTCAGCATTTTTGCCTCATCTGCCGTTAATCCGGGGATATAGCCCCGGCGCGGCAGCGGGAGGTCAGCCAACAAGCCAAGCACCACTGGATTTCGACCCGTGGCGGTCGAGACGTAAACAAACACCTCGTTACCCCCATCACTGGCCAGAGGTGGCAGATCATCCAGTGGCGGCAAAGAGGGCCATGCGCCTCGCTCGGCGTCATAGGGATCAAAGAGCGGGATCGAGGTGGTAAAGGGCACGTCGCAGCGCAGAATGGCGGGATAGGTGGGGAGTGGTTCTCTGCCCTCGTCCGCCCGCACATCGCTTTTCTTGACGAGTATCTGGGCCTCATCATGTCCCAGCCGCGTCACATCGTGCAACAACAGTGGATAGCTCGCCAAATCGGCTGGAGGCGTGGAATAACCGGTGCCGGCTAAGATTGTCTCTATTTGCCACCCCTCCGCCCGTAACCCCTGGGCAGCCAGTAGGGCCAGGGGTGCAACTTCGGCAATTAACACCGAGGCGTTGCTTTCGATGATCCTCTCCCGCCACCAGCGAAGGTGGCTTCGCAATAGTTCCGGCATACACAGGCCAATATCAGCCATATATTGGCCCCAAGTAGCCGAAGATCCGTGGGCGGGAGTTGCTTCGGAATGTTTGCCGAAGGCCAATACGGGCGCACTAATTACCCGAGCCCCCAAGGGTCCGGTCAGCTCATCCTCATGGCGTCGGCGCGCCAAAGCCGCGTCGAAAACAAAGCCCGGTCCCAACGCCTGAGCGGCTACACGGAGGTTGACAACATGACCACGCCCAACTCCGCAACTGTTGGCCAAGAGGACTTTGGTTTTAGCTCTCGTCAAACTGACTTTACCGAGCGAATTCAGCCCGCGCCACCGCCCCTTAGGGAATCTTGACCACCGCAGTCACCTCCACCGCAGTCACCTCCACCGCAGTCACCTCCACCCCAGTCACCTTCAGACCCTATAGGCAAAAGAGTGGATGAATCGCCGTCTGCGCTTATTGTGCAGCTTTCGTCAAGGAAGACCGATGCCCGATCGGTTCCGTATTTTTCAGACGCCCAGGCCATAGCCGCATTGCTGTTGAAGGCAATCGTTCGGGTCAATCCATCCTCTCCAATCAGATGGATAGTTTTTTTACCGTTGTTTTCGACCACCAAGGCAGGTTTGTACACACCGTCTATTAAGAGGTTGCAACAGCCGACGGTCATAGCTTCTGCCCCAAAGGGGCTGACAGATACAAGAACTCCTACAATCGTTGCGCGGGCGGAGCGTGATAGATTTAAAGACATATTGGACCTCCAATAGTTTGAAAGGACGATATCAGAAGCTGTTTGGGACCAATTAAAACAAATGCAGTTAGCCGGCACGAATCGCAGGATTCGCGCAAGAACTATCTTAATTGCACTGCATGGGTACAGATTGGACCTGTCGCCGGATGGTGCAATGTATCTTTGGTTAATTTGCACAAGGACGTGCGTTCCTTGACCTGTAGCGGGTGCTGCGGGACCGCATAGGTGTGGTCTGGTGGAGGTGGTGCAACGTGCGGCGGCAGGGCCGTTTGAAGGCGGGGGCGTGCTACGGTGAGTAAAACTGGCCCTTCTTAGGCCCGTCCAATGGGCGAAACTGACCGTCAGTAGGGCGCTTTTGACCATCATGCTAAGTATCTGATAATAAATGATAATCCTCCCGCGTGCTTTAATAGAGAACAGCATGCGAGATTTACGCCCAATAATGCCGTGATTTCGGTGGGCTTGAACGGCGTGCTGGGGCTCTACCCCACAATATTTATCAGGAAACATTTATGACGATTACGCATTTAAAGCCGCATGTGGTGGCGGCGCAGGGCTATGACCCAGAACACCTCACGACCCTTGCTCGCGCGATGGCAAGCTGGTTCGTCCGGCGAGATAACAGCTTTTATGACGTGGACGACCGCGGGCACAAGCGCTCACGGGTGGATGTAGAGCAGACGACGATGATCCGGTTCTGTTGATTTCCACTTAGAAGTGAGCCGGTTTAGCGGATAATTTCCACTGAGAATTGAGCCATGTGACCCTTCCCCCCAGCGCACTGCGCCACGGGGAGCAATGGAGTGATACACATGGGACTTTTGAACATAATTCGACGCATGTCTTTGCGCGAGAAGCTGTCGATCCGCGAGATTTCGCGTCGGACTGGTTTGTCGCGGAATACCATCACCAAGCATTTGAACGCGGGCACCATCGAGGCGCAATTCACAACTTCAAGTCGGCAGAGCAAGCTGGATCCATTTGCTGACAAACTGACTGGGTGGCTAAAGACGGAAGCGGGCAAGTCGCGCAAGCAGCGGCGAACATTGAAGCAGTTGCACGCCGATCTGGTGGTGCTTGGCTTTACCGGTTCCTACAATCGGGTTGCGGCGTTTGCTCGTGACTGGCGGTTTGATCTGCAGCAGACAAGCCAAACGACGGGACGTGGCACCTTTGTGCCTTTGACTTTCCGCCCTGGGGAGGCGTTCCAATTTGACTGGAGCGAGGACTTTGCGGTTCTGGCTGGTGAGCGCACGAAGCTACAGGTCGCCCATATCAAGCTATCGCACAGCCGCGCTTTTGTGATCCGCGCTTATTTTCTGCAAACCCACGAGATGTTGTTTGACGCCCATTGGCACGGCTTTCGGGTCTTCGGCGGCGTGCCTGAGCGCGGGATTTACGATAATATGCGCACTGCGGTTGACCGTGTCGGGCGTGGCAAGGAACGGCAAATCAACATGCGCTTTCTGGCCATGACGAACCACTATGTGTTTGGGCCAGAGTTCTGCAACCCTGCGGCGGGATGGGAGAAGGGTCAGGTTGAGAAGAACGTTCGTGACGCTCGGTATCGGTTTTGGCAACCAATGCCCGAGTTCCCCGATCTTGCAGCGCTGAATGATTGGCTGGAGCTGCGCTGCATGGAGATGTGGCGCGAGATCCCGCATGGCGGGCTGACAGGCAGCATTGCCGATGTCTGGATACAGGAGCAGGCCGCGTTAATGCCCTTGCCCTGTGCCTTCGATGGTTTTGTCGAACATAGCAAACGCGTCTCGCCAACCTGTTTGATCAACTTCGAGCGCAATCGTTACAGCGTTCCTGCGTCATTTGCGAACCGCCCGGTCAGTTTGCGGGTCTATCCTGACCGGCTCGTTGTCGCCGCCGAAGGGCAAATCCTGTGTGAACATCC
>CBDUEF010000090.1:0-8819 GCA_965366095.1 uncultured Cypionkella sp.
ACCTGCGATCCGAAACTTTTGCTGATGGACGAGCCTTTGGGCGCGCTCGATGCTCTGACCCGCGAAAAGGCGCAAGAGCTGATCCTGAACATCTGGCACAGCACCCATAAGGCGGTGTTTTTCATCACCCATAGCGTCGAAGAGGCGCTGTTCATGGGCACCAAGCTGGTGGTGATGTCACCCCGCCCCGGTCGGATCACCCATCTGTTCGATCTGCCCTTCTCGCGCCAGTTTCTGGCCGGAACCCCGGCGCGGCAGGTCAAGGCCTCGCCCGAGTTTATCCGGTTGCGTGAAGACATCCTGAAAATCATCTTTGCCGATGAAGAGGCCGCCGCATGAGCGATACATCCAAGGGCCAGAAATCTGACGGTTTCATCGCGCGCCTGTCACGCGCCCGCGCCACCAAACCCGGCGAGATTTACGGCGTGCCCGGTCAGGGCGGCTCGATCTGGCTGTCTGTCGGCTCGATTGCGCTGTTCTTTTTCGTCTGGTGGCTGGTCACGGCGATGGGCTGGGTGAAGCCGCTTTTCGTGCCCTCACCCGGCGCAATTGTCGCCAAGTTCTGGCAAATCTGGCAAGACGGCTATACCGGAACGCCGTTTCTAGAGCATGTCTGGATTTCCACCCTGCGGGTGTTTGGCGCCTTTCTTCTGGCCTGTGTCGTCGGCCTGCCCTTGGGCCTTGCCATGGGGATGAGCCCGGTCATGCGCGGCATTTTCGACCCGCCCATCGAGTTTTATCGCCCGATCCCGCCGCTGGCCTATCTGCCGCTGATGATCATCTGGTTCGGGATTGGCGAGACCTCGAAAATCCTGCTGATCTTTTTGTCGGTGTTTGCCCCGGTGGTTCTGGGCGCGCGTTCCGGCGTGAAATCGGCGGCGATCGAGCAAATCCACGCCGCCTATTCCTTTGGCGCAAGCCGCTGGCAGGTGATGCGCCATGTGATCATGCCCTCTGCCCTGCCTGAAATCTTGACGGCGATGCGCATCGGGATCGGCTTTGGCTGGACCACCCTAGTCGCCGCCGAAATGGTCGCTGCCACCAAGGGCCTTGGCTATATGGTGCTGTCGGCCAGCCAGTTTTTGCAAACGCCTGTGGTCATCTTGGGGATTTTCGTCATCGCCATCATCGCCTTTGCCTTTGATCTTTTGATGCGCTTTGTCGAGCGCCGCCTTGTGCCCTGGAAGGGCCGTATGTAATCCGAAAGCCAACACCATGAAATATCTGAAAAAAGCCGGGGCGACAGCCGAGACGGGTCAGGCCGATGTGCGCGTGGCCGTCCAGAACATGCTGACCGAGATTGCAAGCGGGGGCGAGGATGCGATCCGTCGCTTCGCCCGCGATCTTGACAAATGGGAAGGCGACATCCTGCTGCCCGATGCCGCGCGCAAGGCCGCAGCCGCCTTGGTGCCCGAGCAGTTGAAGGCCGATATCCGCTTTGCCCATGACAATGTGCGCCGCTTTGCCGAGGCGCAGCGGGCCAGCGTTCGCGATTGCGAAATCGAGATTCTGCCGGGCTTGATGGCCGGGCAAAAACAGATCCCGGTCTCGGCAACGGGCTGCTATGTGCCGGGTGGTCGCTATAGCCATGTCGCCAGCGCAATCATGACCATCACCACCGCCAAAGTGGCCGGAGTGCCGCATATCGCCGCCTGCTCGCCGCCGCGTCCCGGCATTGGGATACCGCCAGCCATCATCTATGCAATGGACCTTTGCGGGGCCGATGTGATCCTGAACATCGGAGGCGTGCAAGGGGTGGCCGCGATGGCAAACGGGCTTTTCGGCCTGCCCAAGGCCGACATTCTGGTCGGCCCCGGCAATCAATATGTGGCCGAGGCCAAACGGATTCTCTACGGGCCGGTCGGGATCGACATGTTCGCGGGCCCGACCGACAGCATGGTGGTGGCCGATGCCAGTGCCGATGCGGAAATGGTGGCCTATGATCTGGTTGGACAGGCCGAGCATGGCTATAATTCGCCGGTCTGGCTGGTAACTTCGGATGCGGCGCTGGCCGCCAAGGTGATGGAGTTGGTGCCGGGCCTTATTGAAACGCTCCCGACCATCAACCGCGACAGCGCCCGCGCCGCTTGGGCCGATTTCGCCGAAGTGATCCTATGTGACAGCGCCGAGGAAATGGCGCAGGTGGCCGATGATTTCGCCCCCGAACATCTGCATATTCAGGCCGCTGATCTGGATTGGTGGCTGGCCCGGTTGCAGTCCTACGGGTCTTTGTTTCTGGGCGAGGAAACCACTGTTGCCTTTGGTGACAAAACCTCTGGGCCGAACCATGTTTTGCCCACTTCTGGCGCGGCGCGCTATACGGGCGGGCTTTCGGTGCATAAATTCATGAAAACCGTCACATGGCAACGCGCCACCAGAGCCGCCGCAAAGCCCTTGGCCGAAGCAACGGCGCGCATTTCGCGATTGGAAGGAATGGAAGGCCATGCCCGCTCGGCCGATATTCGGCTGGCAAAGTTCTTCCCCAATGAGTCATTCGATCTTGGAATTGGCGGATCGCAAGACTAGCGCGATGGTGCCGCCGCAGGCTTTGTGGCCTGCGGCAACCTCAACCAAAGCGCTGGATCATGGTCCAGCCGCCCAGACCAAAGGCAAGCGCGGTGGCAAGATATGCCGCAAGGCACAAAAGCGCACGACGCGGGCTCATCGGTCTTTGCTGGCGCAGCACGGCTTCCGAGCGCTGCAAACCTTGCCATCCCATCATCACAAAGAACAACAGAAAGTATGACCTGGTAAGCAACGCCAGCGCCACCGCAAATACCGACAGCGCCAGATTGCCCTGATGCAACCGTTTCGGTGCAAGGCTTGCCACCAAAAGCTGCACCAATTTGCCGCCATCCAGCGGATAGATTGGCAATAGGTTGAAGAAGTTCACCGCCGCCAGCACCAGGCCAAGCACATAGAAAAAATTCCCCGCGGCCAGAGAGTAGCCGCCGATCACCAACGACAGCGATAACGCCAGCGCCATCGGGGCCAGGCAAATCGCAGGCCCCATCAAGGTGATGAAGAAATCAGCCTCATGGCTGGCAGGCAAGCGGTTCGAAATCGCCACGCCTCCGAACAGCGGGATCAGGCGAAACCTTGCATCGGAATGGCCACAAACCCGAAATGCCGCGACATGGCCAAACTCATGGATCACCACCATGATGATCAGCGCCGCCCCGAATTGCACCCCGTAAAAATAACCCGCCGCCAGCACCGCCAGCGCGCCCATCGCCATTCCTTGCGGCTCGAAGCCAACCACTTGCAACCCGCGGCCGGGCCCGACAAACCCGCCCCGCAGCGCGCGCCAAGTGCCCCAGCACAGGGCAAGGGCCAAGGCCACCTCCAGCATCGGTTAGAGGTTGTCCTGCTGCGGCATGCCCAGCACATGATAGCCAGAATCCACATGCACGATCTCACCAGAGGTGCATTTGCCATAGTCCGAGCACAGGTAAACTGCCGTGCCGCCAATCGCCTCAAGCGTCGCGTTGGATCGCATCGGCGCATTGGCCTCGGTATGGCGGAACGTCGCTCGCGCGCCGCCAATCGCCGCCCCGGCAAGGGTTTTCATCGGGCCGGGGCTGATCGCATTCACGCGGATCTGCTGCGGCCCCAGATCATTGGCCAGATAGCGCGTGGCAGATTCCAGCGCCGCCTTGGCCACCCCCATCACATTGTAATTCGGCGTCACCCGGTTCGATCCGCCATAGGTCAGCGTGATCAGGCTGCCACCCTCGGGCATCATTTCCGAGGCGCGGCGCGCCACATCAATGAAGCTGAAGCACGAAATCGCCAGAGAATTGGTGAAATTCCCGCGTGAGGTGTTGATGAAACGGCCCGTAAGTTCGTTCTTATCTGAGAAGGCAATCGCATGGATCAGAAAATCCATCGTCCCCCAACGCTCGCGCAGCGCCCCAAAACAGCCATTCAAACTGTCATCATTGGTCACATCGACATCAACCAGAAAATCGCTGCCAACGCTTGCCGCCAGCGGCTCTACCCGCTTGCCGAAGGCATCGCCCTGATAGGAAAACGCCAACTCCGCCCCCTCGGCCGCAAGGGCGCTGGCGATGCCCCAGGCGATAGAGCGTTCGTTCGCAACGCCCATGACAAGCCCGCGCTTGCCCTTCATCAAATCGGCCATAATGTCCCTCTGGATCAGGATTTATATTTGCTCATGACCAGGGTGGCATTGGTGCCGCCAAAGCCGAAGGAATTGGAAAGAACCGAATCAAGCTCTACATTCTCGCGCAGCGTGGTCACGATCTCGGCCGGATCAAGCGCCGGGTCCAGCGTGGTGACATTGGCCGAGGCGGCGATGAAATTGCCCTGCATCATCAACAGGCTATAGATCGCCTCATGCACGCCGGTCGCGCCTAAGCTGTGACCAGTCAGCGATTTGGTCGAGGCAATCGGCGGCGTCGCCCCCCGGCCCCAAATCCGGCGGATCGCCTCAACTTCGGTGACATCGCCCACCACGGTCGAGGTGCCGTGCGAGTTGATGTAATCCACCTTGCGCCCCTTTGGCAGCGTCGACAGCGCCAGCTTCATCGCCCGCTCGCCGCCCTCCCCCGAAGGCGCCACCATGTCGTAGCCGTCCGAGGTTGCCCCGTATCCGGTGACCTCGGCGTAAATCTTGGCCCCGCGCGCCAGCGCATGGCCCAACTCCTCCAGCACCACCACGCCGCCACCGCCCGCAATCACAAAGCCGTCGCGCGTGGCGTCATAGGTGCGGCTGGCCGTGGTCGGCGCGTCATTGTATTTCGACGACATCGCCCCCATCGCATCGAACAGGCAGGACAGCGTCCAATCGAGTTCCTCACCGCCGCCCGCAAACACAATATCCTGCTTGCCCATCTGGATCAGTTCGGTGCCATTGCCGATGCAATGCGCCGAGGTCGAGCAGGCCGAGGTGATCGAATAATTCACGCCCCGGATCTTGAACGGCGTGGCGAGGCAGGCCGAAGTGGTCGATGACATGCCCTTGGTCACCCCGAACGGGCCAATCCGCTTGGGGCTGCCGGTTTCGCGCACGATGTTATGCGCCTTGAAGAAAGATTTCGTCGACGGCCCGCCAGAGCCCACAATGATCCCGGTCCGGTCATTCGAGACATCCGCAGGCTCCAGCCCGGAATCCTCGATTGCCTGCCGCATCGCGATAAAGTTATAGGCCGCGCCATCGCCCATAAAGCGCAGATCACGCTTGTCGATATTGTCCTCCAGCACAATCTGCGGCTGGCCGTGGACCTGACTGCGAAACCCACGCTCTGCATAGTCGGGCGCGAAAACGATGCCGGATTTGCCAGCGCGAAGCGAGGCTTCAACCTCAGCCGCAGAATTGCCGATGGATGAGACGATGCCCAGTCCGGTGATGACGACGCGACGCATGGCGCACTCCTTATAATTGGTCGGGCAAAGTTCGTCGGGCCACATCAGCTTTCCGACAGCGCGACTTTCATATCCTTGACGATGTAGATCACATCGCCATCGGCCTCAACAATTCCGTCGGCAACTCCCATGGTCAATCGGCGGGTTTGCAACGCCTTGGTGAAATTGACGCGGTAGGTCAACAACTTGCGATCCGGTCTCACCATGCCCGTCAGCTTGACCTCGCCGACGCCCAGCGCATAGCCCCGCCCCTGCCAGCCACGCCAGCCAAGGTTAAAGCCGGTCAACTGCCACAGCCCGTCAAGGCCAAGGCAGCCGGGCATGATCGGATTGCCGGGGAAATGACAGTCGAAAAACCACAGGTCCGGCGTGATATCGAATTCGGCGACCACATGGCCCTTGCCATGCTCACCGCCATCGCCCGAAATTTCGGTGATGCGGTCCATCATCAGCATCGGCGGCGCGGGAAGCTGCGCATTGCCGGGGCCAAACAGCTCACCGCGCGCGCATTTCAGAAGATCGTCCTTACTGAACGAAGTTGGAAAACCGCTCATGCCTGCCCTGCCCTCCCGCAATTGCTCGTCAAGCAATCTGTAACACCCCACACAAAGGGCGCGCAAGAGCGGGGAAGTTCGGGTTTTTATTTGAAATCCGGACGCGCTCGCCTTTATATAGGGGGATAGGACGTGAAGGGTCGAAGATGGCATTAGAACAGCGGGTAACAGCATGGCTTGCACAGGGCGATTTGCGCCCAACGCGGCAACGGCTGGCGCTTGCATCTTTGTTGGTTGGAGATGGGCGGGACCGCCACGTCACCGCCGAGGGGCTTTATGCCGCCGCCGAGGCGGCAGGCGAAAAAGTCAGCCTTGCTACAGTCTACAACACTCTGCGCGCCTTTTGTTCGGCCGGTCTTGTCAATGAAGTGGTGGTCGATGGCAACCGCTGCTATTTTGACACCCGCCTTGATGACCACCCGCATTTCTATTGGGAGGACAGCCACGAGTTGACGGACGCCCCCGGCAAAGATTTGCAGATTGTCGGCCTGCCGGATATTCCACAGGGCATGGCCATCTCGCGGGTGGATGTAGTGATCCGCTTGAAACGCGCTTGACGGAAAAACGGCGGTCCCGAAGGACCGCCGCGGCACTGGCTACGGCAAACCCTTATTTCGGCAGCAAAACCTTGTTGATCACCTGGATCACGCCGTTCGATTGTTCGACATCGCTGATCGTGACCTTCGCAGCCGAACCGGACTCGTCATAGATATAGAGGCTTTCGCCGCGCATTTTGGCCGACAGATGATCGCCCGAAAGGGTGGTCATGTTGAAATACCCGTCCTTTGATGCCCGCGCCTTTTTCGCCATCTGCGCGGTGGTGTAATGCCCGGAGACCACATGCGCCGTCAGGATTTTTGTCAACATCGCCTTGTTTTCAGGCTTGAGCAGGGTCTCCACGGTGCCTGCCGGCAGCGCATCAAACGCCGCATTCACTGGGGCGAATACCGTAAAGGGGCCGGCGCCTTGCAGTGCATCAACCAGACCGGCTGCCTTGACCGCAGCAACCAAGGTCTTGTGATCCTTGGAATTCAGCGCGTTTTCGACGATGTTTTTGGTCTCATACATCGCAGCGCCGCCGACCATCGGGTTTTCGGCAAAAGCCGCGCCAACAAAGGCTGGGGAGGCAAACAGAGCAACGGCAAGGGCGAGAGCAGAGGTTTTCATCGGGTTATTCCTTTGACAGCGGGCCGGACCATTTCCGTGCCTCATGTCAAAGGAAACGGGGCCAATGCAGGCAAAGTTTCAGCAAGCAGGTAACGCTTGCGTGATCTGGAAACTTATTTGCGTCGTATTTTGTCGCAAACGGCACATCACCGGAAACGCAGGTCGCTAAAAGGCCAGATTTCTTGCGCCACCTGATCAAATCTGCCCCTGAACAGGTGCAACGCAAAGGCGATATTCATGCGGACCGAAGCTCAGGCAGTTGTGATCGGCGGCGGTGTCATTGGCTGCTCGATCCTCTATCATCTGGCGAAACTGGGCTGGAGCGATGTGGTCCTGCTAGAGCGCTCGGAACTCACCTCTGGCTCGACATGGCACGCGGCGGCCAATATCCACGGGCTGCATGACAGCACAAATATCAGCCGCCTTCAGCACTATACTATGGGCCTTTACAACGCGTTAGAGGCGGAAACCGGCCAAAGCTGCGGCGTGTTCCAGCCCGGCAGCCTCTATCTTGCGCAAACCGAGGCGCGCGAGCATCAGTTGCGTTTGCAAGAGGCCAAGGCCCGCCGCTACGGGATGAATTTCTACGAGGTCAGCCGCGACGAAGCCGAGCGCCTGCACCCGCTGGTCGATTATGACGGCATCCGCTGCATCATGTTCGAGCCCGAGGGCGGCAATGTTGATCCTTCGGGCGTCACCAACGCCTATGCCACCGGCGCGCGCCAGCGTGGCGCCGAGATTCACCGCTTTACCCCCGTCACCGGCACCGAGCAGCAACCCGATGGCACCTGGATCGTGCGCACCGACAAGGGCGATATCCGCACCCCTTGGGTGATCAATGCAGCGGGACTTTGGGCGCGCGAAGTGGCGGCGATGGCGGGTCTGACCCTGCCCTTGTTGCCCACGGAACATCAGTATTTCGTCACCGAAACCATCGCCGAGATCGCCGGAATGGACCGCCGCCTGCCCTCGGTTTCCGACCGCGACGGCGAATATTACCTGCGCCAAGAGGGCAAGGGCCTGCTGGTTGGCGCCTATGAAAAGGACATGCGCTTCTGGGCCGAGGATGGCACCCCCCAAGGCTTTGGCCATGAGCTGTTCGCCGATGATCTGGAGCGGATCGAGCCGAACATGCTGCGCGCAATTGCCCGCGTTCCCGCCGTAGGGCTGGCCGGGATCAAACGCGTGATCAACGGCCCAATGATCTGGTCGCCAGACTCCAACGTGCTCTTCGGCCCCGCCCCCGGCCTGCGCGGCTATTTCTGCTGCTGCGGCATCATTCCGGGCTTTAGCCAAAGCGGCGGCATGGGCAAACTCGCCGCCGAATGGATGATCGACGGCGAGCCAACACTTGATCTTTTCGCCTGGGACATCGCGCGTTTTGGCGATTGGACGACCAAAGCCTTCACCCGCGCCCGCGTGCAGGATCAATATTCCCACCGCTTCAAAATCCACTTCCCGAACGAGGAACGCAGCGCTGGCCGCCCGATGCGCCAACGCCCCGCCTATGCGATGCAACAGGAAATGGGCGCGATCTTCGGGCTGAACTTCGGCTGGGAGCATCCCCTGTGGTTTGCCGCAGATGGCGAGCCGCGCGAGGAAACCGCAGGCTTTACCCGTCAGAACTGGTGGGCCCCCGTGGGCCGCGAGGTGCGGATGCTGCGCGAGCATCTGGGCGTGATCGACATCTCGAATTACGCCAAATACGCC
>CBDUEF010000091.1:0-8771 GCA_965366095.1 uncultured Cypionkella sp.
TAACGCGCCATCTTGACGCCAAGGGATACGAAGCCACCACCGGCATCGGCCCTGAACTGATGTCGGGCGCCCGCGATGCGGTGTCGGGGATGGTCGATCTGCTCTGCGCCCAACAAGGCATCTCGGCGGTCGAGGCCTATATGCTGTGCTCGGTCTGCGGCGATCTGCGGGTGTCCGAGATTGTGGATATGCCGAATTGGGTGGTCAGCTTTTACTTCCCGCGCTGCGTGTTTGAATGAACGCTGCGATGATCACGCGACGCTCTGGGGCCGAGGTGGCCCCAGATTCACCGCCTGTGCTGCGGGTGAATGGCCTGTGCGTTTCGGTGCGCAGCGAAGCAGGGCTAAGCCCGCTGGTCAGCGATCTGACATTTACCTTGGGGCGCGGGGAAACCCTGTGCATCGCAGGGGAAAGCGGGTCGGGGAAATCCATCACGGCGCTGGCGATCATGGGACTGCTGCCACCGCCCGCGGTGCGCATCACGGGCGGTGCAATCCAGCTTGGTGACCGCGATCTGATCGCCTTGCCCGAGGCTGATCTGCGCGCCATCCGTGGCAACCGCGTGGCCATGATCTTTCAGGAACCGATGACCAGCCTTAATCCGGTCTTGACCATCGGCACCCAACTGGCCGAGGCGATCCGCGCGCATGAACCCGTCAGCCGCAGCGCCGCGCGCGCCCGTGCGCTGGAGGCGTTGCGCTCGGTCCGCCTGTCGCAGCCCGAACGCCGGATGACCCAATACCCGCACGAGCTTTCGGGCGGCATGCGCCAGCGGGTGATGATTGCGATGGCGCTGGCCCTGCGCCCGGAGGTGCTGATCGCGGATGAGCCGACGACGGCCCTTGATGTCACCGTGCAACGTGAGGTCCTCGACCTGCTGCGCGATCTGCAACGCGAAACCGGCACCGCCGTCATCCTGATCACGCATGATATGGGGGTGGTGGCCGAAATGGCCGATCGGGTGATCGTGATGCGCCAGGGGGCGATGGTCGAAGAGGCCGCCGCCGCCGATCTTTTCCGCGCCCCGCAAGCGCAATACACCCGCGATCTGTTGGCCGCCGTGCCGCGCATGGGGCAGGGGGCTGCGCGCGCAACACCTCCGCAATCTGAAATAATGGCCAGCCTGCGCGACGTAGTGGTGCGCTTTCCCCTGAAGGGCGGCGTTTTGGGTCGCACCACGCATCACGTTCACGCCGTCGAGGGTGTCAGTCTGGACATCCTGCGTGGTGAAACCTTTGCGCTGGTCGGCGAAAGTGGCTGCGGCAAATCCACCATCGCCAAGGCAATGGTTGGCCTTGTGCCGCATGATGGCCGGATTGAAATCAACGGACAGGTTCTGTCAAACCTGACACCTTCCGCGCAAAAGGACATGCGCAGGCGCGTGCAAATGGTGTTCCAAGACCCAATGGCCGCGCTTGATCCGCGCATGACTGTGGGCGAGCAGATTGCCGAACCGCTATTAATCCATGCCATAGGAACGGCAACCGAGCGCCGCGCTCGCGCCGCCGATCTGATGGATCGCGTCGGCTTGACCCAGGACCAGCTAGACCGTTACCCGCATGAGTTCAGCGGCGGGCAGCGCCAGCGGATCTGCATCGCCCGCGCACTGGCCTTGCAGCCCGATCTGATCATCGCCGATGAAAGTGTGTCAGCCTTGGATGTCAGCGTGCAAGCGCGGGTGTTGGACCTGCTGCGCGCATTGCAGACCGAGTTTGGCATCGCGTTCTTGTTCATCAGCCACGATATGGCGGTGGTCGAGAATATCTCGGATCGGGTGGGCGTGATGTATCTGGGCCAGATTGTTGAGATGGGCAGCCGCGCGCAGATTTTCGGCAACCCGCAGCACCCCTATACGCGCCGTCTGATCGACGCGGTGCCGGTGCCCGATCCGTCACACATTCCCGCCGGACATGCTCGATTATCGGGAGAGGTGCCAAGTCCGGTTTACGCGGTCGGACAAGCGCCAGCGCGGTTGGAACTGAGAGACATCGGCGAAGGTCATCTGGTCGCGCGCGAGGGCTGATGATCCCGAGGCGCAAAACCACAGTCAGAATGAGTGGCTGCTTCATCCGTCTTCCGCACGTGAATCGCGGCACCCATCAAACACAGCATCCCGCCCCTAGCGTCGACCATGCACCGCTGACGCTTCCGGCTTAAAGCGGTCCTCGGCCCGAAAGAATTATGCTGCGGGGCAGCAGAGTCATGGTGACGGCTCCGCGGCCTAAAGCGATTTGCATCGTGGGGTTATTCTTATTCCGTCGTGCAATTTTTGTCAGCGCGTTCAACTGTGGTGGTGGCTACAAGCCACCACTCTGGATCGGATCGCTAAGGCAGACAACCAGAACGCGGGCCTCATCCTCGCTGGTTGATGTGTAGATATGGCCAATGCCACTGTCGAAATACAGGCTTTCACCGGCAGCCAGAGTGATCGGCTCACGCCCTTCGAAATGGATCGTCAACTGCCCGGACTGGACAAAGACAAACTCTTGGCCGGAATGGCGGATAAAGTCGGCGAAGTCGTTCCGGCTGCGGGCCTTGACCACCCCGGACATCGGTGTCATCGCCTTGCTCCAGACTTCGGGGAACAGGATCTCGTAGGTGTAGGTCGGCGTTTCTTGCAGCTGGAACTCACCAAGTCGGGCGACGGCCACGCTGCCGGGCTGAAAACTGGCCCCCTTGGCGCCAAAAAGCGCGCTCATGTCCACGCCCAGCCCGGTCGCCAGTTGCATCAGTCGGTCATAGGTCAGGGCCATCAATCCGCGCTCGGCCTTGGATAGGGTCGAGATTGCCAGCCCAGTCAGCCGCGAGCATTCTGTCAGCGTCATCCCGCGGTCCTGCCGCAACTTCCGCAACTGACGCCCGAAAACCGCGCGCTGGCTTTCATCCGCCGTGTCCTCCCCCGTTTCAGGCTGGGGGTTGGCTGGTTCCTGAAGGGCGGGCTCAATTTCGGCGCGAATATGGTTCATCTTTGCTTCCTAACACGCGCGCGAAAGCGCGTCATTGCCTGCAAGACTAACCGAATAATTTTCCGATAGGAAAAGAAAAGTATTTTCCTATCGGAAAACCGTGTTAACGTCCGATGCAGCGAGTCTGCCAAGACAGACCGTTCACCAACAGGAGGATCCATGTTCAATTTTCCCCGCCGAACCCTGCTGGCCGCAGTCCTTGCGTTGCCCGCTTTTGGTGTGCTGGCCAATGCGCCGGCCTTTGCGGAACCCAAGACCATTGCCATCGCCAATTTTGGCGATCATGCGCAGTTGAACGCTGTCGCCGATGGTTTCAAGGCCGAGATCCTTGCCTCGGGTCTGGTTGAGGGTACCGACGTGACCTTCACGCTGGATCACGTCAATTTCGACACCACGCTGCTGCCGCAGATGATCGCCAAGATCGAAAGCAGCAATCCCGCTTTGGTGCTGGCGATCACCACGCCGGTGTCGCAGAACGTCAAGAACATGCTGGGCGACAAGGGCATTCCGCTGATCTTCGCGGCGGTGACCGACCCGGTTGCGGCGGGCCTTGTGCCGTCATGGGATGCGGGCGACACCAATATGTCGGGCGCGACCGACGCACTTGATCTGGATGCGGCGCTGGCCTTTGCCCGCAAGCTGTTCCCCGAGGCCAAGACCTTTGGCGTGCCTTTCAATCCGGGCGAGGCCAATGACGTCGCGACAGTCGCACAGTTCAAGAAGCTTGCCCCCAACCACGGGTTCGAGATTGTCGAGATCGGTATCGACAACACCAACGACATCCAGCCCCGGATCGCCGCTTTGGCCGGCAAGGCCGATGTGCTTTACGGCCCCGGCTCAAACCTGATCCAGCCGGCGATTTCGGCCGTGGCCGCCGCCGCGAACGAAGCGGGCATCCCGCTGATCAACACTGATCCGGGCCTGGTCAACGAAGGCGTTATCCCGGCGGCTTTCGGTGTTTCCTATGACAAGATCGGTCATCTGGCGGGCAAGCTGGCGCTGCGGGCCCTGAACGGCGAAGATCTGGCGACCATTGCGCCGGTAAACCCCGCTCCCGAGGATCATTCGATCCTCATCTCGAAAAAGGCGATGGCGGCGATCGGGCGGACGATCCCGGACAGCTTTGCCGATTGCGGCTGCATCGTCGATTGACACGGTGGGGGTGGGTCAGCCCGCCCCCTTTTTCCCGGAGGACACAATGCTGGAAATCAAGGATGCCCGGCGGGTGTTCTTCAAGGGCATGCCCGATGAGAAGGTCGCCCTTGACGGACTGTCGCTGAGCCTGAACCGCGGTGATTTTACCGTTGTCATCGGCTCAAACGGGGCCGGGAAAAGCACGATGATGAATGCGATCTCGGGCGCATTGATGCTGGATTCCGGGCGCATCGTGATCAACGGCGATGATGTTACGACGATGCCGGTTCATCGGCGCGCGCGCCATGTGGCGCGGGTGTTCCAAGACCCGATGAAGGGCACCGCCGCCACCATGACCATCGCCGAGAACATGCTTCTGGCCGATCTGCGCCAGAACCCGGCGCGGTTGCGGCGCGGCCTGACCGCAGCGCGGCGCGAAACCTACCGCGAGCATCTGTCCTATCTGGGCCTCGGGCTGGAAAACCGCCTCGACACAACCGTCGCGCTGTTATCGGGCGGGCAACGCCAGTCGCTGTCGCTGGTGATGGCGGTTTCGGGCAATCCCGATATCCTGCTGCTGGACGAGCATACTGCCGCCCTTGACCCGCGCACCGCCGAACTGGTGTTGAACGCCACGCTGCGCGCGGTGACGGCGCTGAAGCTGACCACGATCATGGTTACCCACAACATGGCCCATGCCGTTGATTATGGAAACCGGGTGGTCATGCTGGATGCAGGCAAGGTGCGGCTGGACCTCTCGGGCGAGGAAAAGGCCCGCGCCACCGTGGCCGATCTGATCGGCCAATTCTCGGTCAAATCCGACCGCATGCTGCTGGGGGCCTAGGCGATGGATATCTTTACCGCCTGGATCGCCTTGATCCCCGTCACGCTGGCGCAAAGCCTGATCCTGTCCTTTGTCGTGCTGGCGGTGATGCTGCCGTTTCGCATCCTGGCCTTCCCCGACCTGACCTCCGAGGGCAGCTATCCCTTGGGCGGCTGCGTCTGCGCCGTGGCTCTGATCGCGGGTGCGCCGCCTTTGGTTGCGCTACTGATCGCGGCGGCAGCCGGGTTTTTGGCGGGCAGTGCGACCGCCTTCATCCACCTGCGCTTTCGCATTCACACCTTGCTGGCGGGCATCCTGATCACCACCATGCTTTACAGCATCAACCTGCGGATATTGGGCAAGGCCAACCAGCCGATCTTCAACGAATCCAAGATCTATGACTGGCTCTCAGGCCTTGGCCTATCGGGCAGCTGGACCAAGATCATTCTGGTCAGTGCGCTGGTCCTGCTTAGCTTGGCATGCCTGAACCTGTGGTTCGCGACCGAACGCGGCACCGCGATGCGCGCGGTTGGCGCCAATTCCGACATGGCCGAGGCGCAGGGCATCAATGTCGCGCGTGCCACCATCGGCGGCATCGGCTTGGCCGGTGCTTCGGCGGCTTTCGGCGGTGGGCTGATGGTGCAAAGCCAGGGCTTTGCCGATGTGAACATGGGGCTTGGCGTGCTGATCAACGCCCTGGCCGCGCTGATGATCGGTGAGGCGCTGGTGGGCAGACGGTCCGTGATGCGCCAGCTGGCCGCCCCCTTCATCGGCGCGGTGGTCTATTACCAGCTGATCTCGGTCTGCCTTGCCGCCGGCCTGCCTCCGGGGGATCTGAAGATCGCAACCGGCGTCTTTGTGTTGGTCATGCTGGCGGCCCCCGCGCTGGGCCTGCGCCGGACGGGCAGCGCGCCCGCAAAAGAGGCGTTTCGCGAATGATCCGCTTTGCCCATGCCATTGACCGCTGGTCGCTGAAGCAGCCGTTTCGCTTTGCCGGTTTCACCGTCACCGATCTGGAGTGCGTCCATGTCACCCTGTCGCGTGGCGGCAGCCGTGGTCAGGGTGAGGGCGTGGTTCCGGTGGTTTTCGACGTGACGGCGGCCGAGGTGCAGGCCCAACTGGACGGGGTCGCCCAAGGCCTTGCCGCTGGGGGTGCGCTGAACGTGCTTTGCGCTGCACTTCCCGCAGGGGCTGCGCGCAACGCACTGGATTGCGCCCTGTGGGATCTGCGCGCCAAAGAGACCGGGCAGGATATCTGGGCGCTGGCCGGTCTGTCGCCCGGCCCCGCCGCGCTGGAAGTGGATGAGACCATCGGTCTGGGCAGCCCCGACCAGATGGCCGATGCCGCGCGGCATTCAGCTCATCGGGTGCTGAAGATAAAGCTGGACGCCGATCTGATCGCGGAACGCGTCATCGCGGTTCGCGACGCCCGGCCGGATGCCGAGCTGATCGTCGACGCAAACCAAAGCTGGTCTGCGGCGTTACTGGCCGGACACGGCGCGCGGTTGGCCGATCTGGGCGTGCGGATGATCGAACAGCCACTGCGCCGGGGCGAGGATGAGGGGCTGCGCGGGCTATCCTGCCCGGTGCCGATCTTTGCCGATGAATCCTGCCATACCGCCGCCGACCTGCCCCGGCTTGCGCCGCTGTATCAAGGCGTGAACATCAAGTTGGACAAGACCGGCGGGCTGACCGAGGCGCTGGCGCCGGCCCATGCCGCCCGCGCGGGGGGGGGGGGGGGGATGGTGGGCTGTATGGCCGGAACCTCGCTGTCCATGGCGCCCGCCTATGTCATCGCCAGCCTGTCGGATTGGGCCGATCTTGATGGCCCGCTGTTGCTGGCCGGAGACCGCCCCGCCCCGATGACCTATTCCAACGGAACCCTCGCACGCTTTGCGCCCGCCCTCTGGGGCTGACCTTTAGGAGCCGACATGACACCCACATCCATTCATGCCCCCTACCTGATCTATCTTGGCGACACGCCCATGGCGGAACTGGCCAAAACAGGCGCGGGACTTGCCTATTGGCGGCCCGAGCGGTGTCTTGCCCAGTTGCGAGAGCCAGGCTGTGCCGCCGATCTGGGACTGCCCGACATGGATCTGAACGCGTCGGTGGCTGCAGGGGCGAAGACACTTGTCATCGGCACGTCACCCCCAGGGGGGCAACTGCCCGCGCATTGGGTCGCGCGTCTTGCGCAGGCGATGGAAGCCGGGCTGGATATCGCCTCGGGGCTGCATGTGCCGTTGCGCACAATTCCGGACCTGGCCGCAGCGGCTGCCCACACTGGCCGGCAGCTGCATGATGTGCGGCTGTCTGGCGGGCCGTTCTCTATTGCTACGGGCCTGCCGCGGGCTGGCCATCGGGTGCTGATGGTTGGCACCGATTGCGCTGTGGGAAAGAAATATTCGGCGCTCGCTATTCACCGCGAGCTGGTCAAGCGGGGCATTTCAGCGACGTTCCGCGCCACTGGTCAAACTGGTGTGCTGATTGACGGTAACGGCATCGCCATCGACGCTATAGTGTCTGACTTCCTGGCTGGCGCGGTCGAGATGCTGACGCCTGCGGCAGACGCAGACCATTGGGATGTGGTCGAAGGTCAGGGCTCGCTTGTCCATCCAGCCTATGCGGCTGTATCGCTGGGCCTTTTGCATGGCGCTCAACCCGATGCTTTTATCGTCTGCCACGAAGCCGGCAGGGCTGATCTCTTGGGGTTCTCTGGTCATCGGGCCGGCAGCATCGCCGAAATCATCGACCTGACGACGCGTCTTGGCCGCAAAGTCTCACCCCAAATCCGTTGCGCCGGGATCTGCATCAATACGGCCCGACTGTCCGAAGATCAGGCCCGTTCCACCTTGGCAGAAGCCGCCGCCGCGCACGATCTGCCGGCTTGCGATCCGATCCGTTTCGGTATCGGGCAGGTCGTTGATCACTTGCTGGTCAGCTGATTCACTTCTGCAAGAGCGAGGAGGCCAATACGCCCCGAATCACAGTTGCACGACGGGCTCGCTGATATCCCATTGATCCGCATGGTCTGGATGCTGCGGAGTTGGGCATGGTCCGTCTCAGTCAAACGCCCTTGCCGCGCTTCAACGTGCGACCGCTCTCCGCCGAGGCTGTGTAAAAACCCCGATTTATGCTTTCCTGTCCGTTATCAATTCGAAAATGCGCCCATGCCAGTTGTGGCCTGTGGCCAGCACCGATATCGAGATCTACCGCGCGATAGTCATCTATCGCATCACAGACTGTCAGGTCATCTGCATGTGCAAGATTTTGTCGCGGGGCAGGGGTGTGGCCGTGGACGACAACTGTGGGCTTGGTTTGCTTGTGCGCGGGGTCCAGATCATCGGCGTCCCAGCCGCCCGTCCAATCCAAGAATGGGTAGCGGAGTGCAGCCCAGTGATCATCTGATCTGGCAAAGTGCCGATCCTGAGTTGGAAAGGTGGCTCTGTCACGATGCGGATGCAGGCCCGCATGAACAAAGATCAGATCGCCCAGGTAAAGATGGGTCGGGCCATTGGTAATGTGATCAAGATAGCTTGGGTCGACGGCGCGTTTGACCCGCTCGACGATTTCTGACCAAAGCGTGTCTGTCGAGGGCAGCCCCACTTCTGCCAAAACGGTTTTGCCGCCATTTGCCGGCCAATGCTTAAGCGCGTCTTCACTCTTAATGGCATCGACCACCTTCAAATCGTGGTTGCCCGGCAGGAAATGGACACGGTCTGCCTTGGCTCTTCCTTTGCCACTCAACGCCAAATCAATGGTTGCAATATGAGGCGGCATCCCCGGACGATAACCCACGGACTGGAAGGTCCGCCTCGTTCGCCTTAGGAATCTGATCAGGATAAGGT
>CBDUEF010000092.1:0-8722 GCA_965366095.1 uncultured Cypionkella sp.
TTGATGGCCGCGCGCATCGGGCGGCAGTTCGTGACGATGGATGATTTCGAGAAGGCCAAGGACAAGGTGATGATGGGGGCCGAGCGCCGCTCGATGGTCATGACCGAGGATGAGAAAAAGCTGACGGCCTATCACGAGGCCGGCCATGCGATTGTGGGCCTGAACGTGCCGCAGCATGATCCGATCCACAAGGCCACGATCATTCCGCGCGGCCGGGCTTTGGGGATGGTGATGAGCCTGCCCGAGCGCGACCAGCTTTCGGTGACCTATACCAAATACAAATCGAAAATCGCGATGGCGATGGGCGGAAAAGTGGCCGAAGAGCTGATCTTTGGTGCCGAGAATGTGACATCAGGGGCCACCAGCGATATCCAGCAGGTCAGCCGGATCGCGCGGGCGATGGTGACACAGTTCGGCTTTTCCGAGGCTTTGGGCAATGTCGATTACGCTGATCAACGCGAAAGCTATCTGGGCAGCTACTCGGGCGGCAGCAGCCATTCCAGCAACACCCAAAAAATGATCGACGAAGAAGTGAAGCTGATCGTCGATGAGGGCTATGCGCGAGCCAAGCAGATCCTGACCGACAAGAACGAGGATTTGCATCGCCTGGCCAAAGGCTTGCTGGAGTATGAGACGCTGACTGGCGATCAGATCCGCAAGGTGATTGCGGGCGAAAAGCTGACCGGGCCGGAAGATGACGGCCTGCCCAAGGACAGCGGTGGGCCCGGCGTGGTGGCGATCCCGAAAACCCGCGCCCGTAAGCCCAAGGCCGATGGCGCGCCGGTGGAGCAGCCGGAGCCGCAGGCTTGAGCGAAACTCAGATCACAGATTGGAACCCCGGAGCCTATGCAAGGTTTCGGGGTTTGCGTTTGCGCCCGGCCTTGGATTTGCTGGCACAGGTGGCGGATTTGCCCGAGGGCGATGTGGTTGATCTGGGCTGCGGTGACGGGGCGGTGGCCGGGGCGTTGCGGCTGCGCTTTGCGGCGGCGCGCAAGGGGGCAGGGCGGCGCCTGATCGGGGTGGATAGCTCGGCCGCGATGCTGGCCGAGGCGCGCGGCTATGATGCCGTGGTGCGCGCCGATATCGGCGGCTGGACGCCTGACGCACCGCCTGCGCTGATCTTTTCCAACGCGGCGCTGCATTGGTTGGCGGATCACGAAACGCTTTTCCCTCGCCTGATCGGGCTTTTGGCCCCGAATGGCGTGCTGGCGGTGCAGATGCCGCGGCAGATCTTTGCGCCGTCACACCGGTTTTTGCGCGACATTGCGGCGGCGATGTTCCCCGACCGTTTTGATTTCACCGGCTATCATCCGCCGGTCTTTCAGGCCTCGGTCTATTATGGCCTGCTTTGCCCGCTGGGGACGGTGAACGCCTGGGAAACCGAGTATATTCAGCACCTTGAGCCTGTGTCCGAGGGCCACCCGGTGCGCGCCTTTACCGCCTCGACGGCGATGCGGCCGATTGCGGACAAGCTGACGCCCGCAGAATTGGCGGCGTTTCTGGCGGCCTATGATGCCGCTCTGGGCGCCGCTTATCCCTTGTTGCCCGATGGCGCGGCATTGATGGCCTTCAAGCGGGTGTTTTTTACGGTGCAGACAGCATGAGCGTATTGCAGCCAACCGATTATTACGGCGAGATCACCTTTCTGGGCCGGGTGCCCGCCGGGGGGCAGCTGTCTTCGCTGCGCGCTGAGCAGGTTTTTGCCGGGTTTGAGGGCGTGGAGGGTGAGGCGCATTCGGGCCTGACCCGCCCGTCTTGCAGCCGGGTTTCGGCGCAATATCCGCGCGGCACAGCTATCGCCAACACCCGCCAGCTTTCGGTTTTATCCGAAGAGGATTTGGCGGTGATTGCCGGTAAAATGGGGCTGGACTGGCTTGATCCGCAATTGGTCGGCGCGAGCATGGTCTTGCGCGGCATTCCTGATCTGAGCCATCTGCCGCCCGGATCGCGCTTGCAGGGCCCCTCGGGGGTGACTTTGGTGGTGGATGTGGAAAACGGCCCCTGCGTTCTGCCTGCCAAAGGGATCGAGGCGGCGCATCCGGGCCATGGGGCCAAGTTCAAACCAGCAGCGCAGGGCAGGCGCGGCTTTGTCGGCTGGATCGAGCGCCCCGGTGGCTTGCGTCTGGGCGAGAAATTGCGGCTGCATGTGCCAAGCCAGAAGCCATGGGCGGAGCTGAAGAACGCCCGTATCGGCAGCAAACTGCGTTAAAATGCCGCAAGTTTCCGATCAGAAACCCGGTCTGGCGAATTTTGCAGTAATCATGTCGGAATAGCACCTTCTTTTGGGTGCCCAGACGTTTATCACGTCGCTAACGGGATAGTTGCCCCTAGGGAGAGAACAAATGGCCTTCAAGACCGATATCGAAATTGCACGCGAAGCCAAGAAAAAACCGATCATGGAGATCGGGTCGAAACTGGGCATCCCGTCAGAGCATTTGCTGCCCTATGGCCACGACAAGGCCAAGGTAAGCCAAGAGTTCATCAAATCGCTGGCCGGTAAAAAAGACGGCAAGCTGATCCTGGTGACCGCAATCAACCCGACCCCTGCGGGCGAAGGCAAGACCACCACCACCGTGGGTCTGGGCGATGGCCTGAACCGGATTGGCAAAAAGGCCGTGGTTTGTATCCGTGAAGCCTCGCTTGGCCCGAATTTCGGGATGAAGGGCGGCGCTGCGGGCGGCGGCTATTCGCAAGTGGTGCCGATGGAAGAGATGAACCTGCATTTCACCGGTGACTTCCACGCGATCACCTCGGCGCATAATCTGCTGTCGGCGATGATCGACAACCATATCTATTGGGGCAATGATCTGGAGATTGACGCCCGCCGCATCGTGTGGCGTCGGGTGATGGACATGAACGACCGCGCGCTGCGCGACATCGTGGTGAACCTTGGCGGTGTGTCGAATGGCTTCCCGCGCCAGACCGGGTTTGACATCACGGTTGCCTCGGAAGTTATGGCGATCTTGTGTCTTTCCAACGACTTGGCCGATCTTGAAAAGCGTCTTGGCGATATCGTTGTGGCCTATACGCGCGCTAAAAAGCCGATCTATGCCCGCGACATCAAGGCCGATGGCGCCATGACCGTGCTGTTGAAAGACGCGATGCAGCCGAATTTGGTGCAGACGCTGGAAAACAACCCGGCCTTCGTGCATGGCGGCCCGTTTGCCAATATCGCCCATGGCTGCAACTCGGTTATCGCCACCAAAACCGCGCTGAAACTGGGCGAGTATGTGGTGACAGAGGCCGGTTTCGGCGCCGATCTGGGTGCGGAAAAGTTCTTTGACATCAAGTGCCGCAAGGCCGGATTGAAGCCTTCGGCGGCGGTGATCGTGGCGACTGTGCGCGCGATGAAGATGAACGGCGGCGTGGCCAAGGCAGACTTGGGCACCGAAAACGTCGATGCTGTGAAAAAAGGCTGCCCGAACCTTGGCCGCCATATTTCCAACGTCAAAGGCTTTGGCGTGCCGGTGGTGGTGGCGATCAACCACTTCTTCAGCGACACCGATGCCGAAGTGGCAGCGGTAAAGGCCTATGTCGCCGAGCAGGGCGCCGAGGCGATCCTGTGCAAGCATTGGGCGCTTGGCTCTGCAGGCATTGAGGAGCTGGCGCATAAGGTTGTGCAGTTGGCAGAATCGGGTGCTGCGAATTTCGCGCCACTTTACCCCGATGAAATGCCGCTGTTCCAAAAGCTGGAAACCATCGCCAAGCGGATTTACCATGCCGATGAGGTGATTGCTGACAAGTCGATCCGCGATCAGCTCAAGACATGGGAAGCGGCGGGCTATGGCCATCTGCCGATCTGCGTGGCGAAAACGCAATACAGCTTTACCACCGATCCGACCGTGCGCGGGGCGCCGACGGGCCATTCGGTGCCTTGCCGCGAAGTGCGTCTGTCGGCAGGGGCAGGCTTTATCGTTGCCATCTGCGGCGAGATCATGACCATGCCGGGCCTGCCCAAGGTGCCGAGCGCCGAAGTGATCCGCCTGAACGCCGAAGGCAACGTCGAAGGGCTGTTCTGATTGGTTGGGGCCATTCGTCACCTTGCCTTTGGGGCTTTGGGGATTTAACTCCCTCTTAGCCCAAAGGAGAGCGTGATGAAGGCCCCCGCCGATTGCCATTCGATGCAGGAATTGCGCGTTCAGATTGACGCGCTGGATGCTGAGATTGTGAAAATGATTGCCGCGCGGGCCGGGTATATCGACCGCGCGGCAGTTCTGAAGCAAACCGAAAACCTGCCTGCGCGCATCGAGAATCGTGTCGAGCAGGTGGTTGAACGGGTGCGCGCGCGGGCGGATGCCGAAGGGCTTGACCCGGTCTTGATCGAGGAAATCTGGCGACGGATGATTGATTGGTCGATCGCGCGTGAAGAGCAGGTTCTGGGGCCGGATCGCCTCTGAAAGGGTGAGATGACGGCTACTTTGATTGACGGCAAAGCGATAGCGGCAAAAATGCGGGCGCAAACCGTCTTGGACGCCCAAGCGCTGGCGGCCGAGGGTTGGGCGCCCAAGCTGGTATCAATTTCGGTGGGCGATGTGGCGGCGGCCGAGCTTTATGTGCGCAATCAACAAAGCCAGGCGAATGAGGCCGGCGTGGGCTTTGAGGCGCGCAACTATCCGGCCACGATCTCGCTTGAGCAGTTGACCGGGGTGCTGGCCGGGTTGAACGCCGATCCGAGGGTGAATGGGATCATCATCCAGCGGCCCTTGCCTGCGCATATTCCGGTTAAGGCGCTGCAAAAGGCCGTCCATCCGTTGAAGGATGTGGAAGGGATGCATCCGGCTTCGATTGGCAATATCGTTTACAATGATCTGGCGCTTGGCCCCTGCACGGCGGTGGCGGCGGTCGAGATGCTGAAAACCCTGCCGCTGAAACTGGAGGGGTTGGACGTTTGCGTGATCGGTCATTCCGAGATCGTCGGCAAGCCGATTGCCTTTCTGATGATGGGATTGGGGGCGACGGTGACGGTGTGTCACCACCTGACGCGGCAAGTGGCGGTGCATAGCCGCGCCGCTGATGCGGTGTTTGTGGCGGTGGGCAAGCCGGGGCTGGTGACGGGCGAGATGTTGAAGCCCGGCTCGGCGCTGATTGATATTGGCATCAATCGGGTCGATGGGCGCACGGTTGGCGATGCGGATTTTGAGAGCTGCTCGAAGGTGGCGGGGTGGATTACCCCAGTGCCGGGTGGGGTGGGGCCGGTGACGGTGGCGACCTTGATGAAGAACGCGGTTCTGGCCACACGGATGCAGATGGAGCATTATCGCACCGCCTTTGCGGCAGCGGTTTAACGGAGGATAAGATGGGCGCTAAGGTAATCGACGGCAAGCAATTCGCGGCCAAGGTGCGGGGGCAGGTGGCTGCCCATGTGGCCAAGCTAAAGGAAAGCCACGGCATTACACCGGGTTTGGCGGTGGTTCTGGTGGGTGAAGACCCGGCCTCGCAGGTTTATGTGCGCAACAAGCACGCCTCGACCGTTGAAGTCGGGATGGCCTCTTTCGAACATCGGATGGATGCGGATACGTCTGAGGCCGATCTGTTGGCGCTGGTTAAATCTCTGAATGCTGATCCGAAAGTTCATGGCATTCTGGTGCAGTTACCGCTGCCTGCTCATCTGAACTCTGAGCTGATCATCAACACGATTGATCCGGCCAAGGATGTTGACGGCTTTCACATTTCGAACGTCGGCCTGTTGGGCACCGGGCAGAAAAGCATGGTTCCCTGCACGCCTTTGGGCTGTTTGATGATGCTGCGCGATCATCATGGCAAGCTGGCCGGGCTGAATGCGGTGGTGGTTGGGCGATCCAACATTGTCGGCAAGCCGATGGCACAGCTTTTGCTGGGCGACAGCTGCACGGTGACGATTGCCCATAGCCGCACCAAGGATCTGGCGGCGGTGTGTCGCGGTGCCGATATTCTGGTGGCCGCCGTGGGCCGCCCCGAGATGATCACCGGCGATATGGTCAAGCCGGGGGCCACGGTGATTGATGTGGGCATCAACCGCATCGAGCGCGACGGCAAGGCCAAGCTGGTGGGCGATGTCGATTACGCCAGCGCGGCTTTGGTGGCAGGCGCCATCACCCCGGTGCCGGGTGGCGTGGGTCCGATGACGATTGCCTGCCTTTTGGCCAATACGCTGACAGCCTGCTGCCGTGCCAATGGCCTGCCCGAGCCTGAGGGCCTGACCGCCTGAGACGTTACCCTTCGCAAGCTTGTGGAATCTATCGCGCAATCGCCGCCGAGAAGCGATTGCGCGGGTCAATCCAAAGCGCTATCAAACTTGTGTAATCAGTACAGCGCCAGGGACCATGCCAAGGTTACTCAAAGCGATTTATCTGGATGTTCGATCGGGGGTGCCGGTAGCAATATGGGCGTTCTTTTCGGCCGTTTTGGCGATCACCGGCCCCTTTGGCACCTATGCCACCATGAGCCTTGATCAAAGGGCGCTGTTCTGGCTGGCGGCGATGGCCCTTGCTTTATCGGTTACAACCGTCATTCGGGCCTATGTGGTTTCGGTTTTGGGTTTGCAGGATTTCAAGCGCGAATCGTTGCTGATCGCCGGGTTGGTTTCGGTGGTGCTTGCCCCGCCGCTTTATGGCTTGCCCTTCTTGTTCGACACGATGCCAGAGGTGCATCCGGGGTTTCTGGAGATTGTGGTCTTGGTTGCTTCGGCCTCGTTGGGCGTTTGTTCGTTGCGAAAATCCTTTTCATCTGAGCCGATAGCGGTGATTGAGCCGACTGTCCCCAAGATCATCCAGCGCCTTGATCTGCATGCGCATGGCAGGCTTATGTCGCTTTCGGTGCGCGACCATTATGTGGACGTGCGCACCCACAGCGGAATGTCGAGCGTTTTGATGCGGTTGTCGGATGCGATTGCCGAGGCCGAGCCGGTGCATGGCGTGCAGGTGCATCGCTCGCACTGGGTGGCCTGGGACGCGATTGACCGGGTGCAGCAAGATGGGCCCAAGACGGTATTGTATTTGCATGACGGCCTTCAGGTGCCGGTCAGCCGCGCGAATGTGGCCAAGCTGGAAGAGCGCGGAATATTGTGAGCGCGTCTTGATCCTTGTCAAGGTTGCGCGGCTGGCGGCTGGCTAGGCTGGTGCAGAAGCAAGGACAAGGAGAGAAAAGATGTCCCATACCCCCCATGCGCTGGCCGTGGAATTCCCCGATCATGCGCAGAAACTTTCAGCCATGAAAGAGAAGGACGCGCATTTCGCCAAGCTGGTCGAGGATTATGATGCGGTGAACGAAAAGGTTCATCGCTCGGAAGTGCGGCTGGATCTGATCACCGAAGAGGATGAAGAGCATCTGCGCAAGAAGCGCGCAGCGCTAAAGGATCATATCTGGGCGCATCTGAAAGCCTGAGGGAAAAGCGGGGGTTTCACACCCCCGCACCCCCGTGGGATATTTAAGCGATGAGGATGAAAATTTTAGGTAAGTTTTAGGAAGTTGGCTCAGTCTGCGATGTCATAGGGCAAGAGGCCGCGGCGGTCGGGGTTGACTTGCAGGCGGCGTTCCAGCGGTGGGACCGAGCGTTGGTGGCAGTTTTTACGCTCGCAGATCCGGCAGGAGATGCCGATCGGTTCAAACTGGCCTTTGAGATCAAGCCCGTCGGAATAGACCAGTTTTGCGGCGTGGGTGATTTCACAGCCGAGGCCGATGGCGTAGCGGCGCACCGGGGCGGCGAAGGCTCCTCCGGGTTTGGCAACATCATGGGCAAGGCAGAGATAGCGCACACCGTCGGGGGTTTCGGCCAGTTGGCGCAGGAAATGTCCGGGGGTTTCAAAGGCGCGATGGACGTTCCACAGCGGGCAGGCGCCGCCAAAGCGGGCGAATTGCAGGCGGGTGGCGGAATGGCGCTTGGTGATGGTGCCGGCCTGATCGACGCGGACGAAAAAGAACGGCACGCCTTTTTGGCCGGGGCGTTGCAGGGTGGAGAGCCTATGGGCAACCTGTTCGATGCTGGCGCCGAACAGATCGCAGAGGCGTTCGAGATCGTGGCGGGTGTCTATGGCTGCAGCCAGAAAGGCGCGGTAGGGCATCAGGGCGGCACCGGCGAAATAGTTGGCAAGGCCGATCTTGGCGATGTCGCGGGCTTCGGGGGTTTGAAAGCGGGCGAGGTCAAGGGTGGCCTCCAGCAGCTCGTTTTGGGTTTGCAGGGCCACCTGATACAGCAGTTGAAAGCGTTGGGTGGGGGCGGCGGCGCGGGCGGCCAGATGCAGGCTACGGGTGGCGGGGTTGTAATCGCGCAGGGGGCCGTTGGCGGAGTAATCGACGCTGAGACCGCGTTTTTCCAGGGCTTGGGTTGCGTGCAGCAAAGGGTCCTTGCCGGGGGTGGCAAGGGCTGCGAAATGTTCGGCAGCGCGGTCGATGGCATCGACGTAATTGTCGCAATAGTGAAAGAAATCACGCACTTCTTCCCAGGGGCTGGCGCGGAGCGCGGTGCCTTCGCGGCCAAGGGCCTCATCCAGCGAGGCAAGGCGTTCGTGGCTTTGCCGGTAAGCGCGGTGCAGATCCAGAAAGGCGCGAGCCAGCGCCGGGGCGTTGGAGGCGGCAAGGCGCAGATCGGCAATCGGCGGGGCGGCTTTGGCGAAAACCGGATCGGCCAGGGCTTCGCGCATGTCGGAAACCAGACGTTCGCCTTCACCCGCGTTTAGTTCGGTGACATCGAGGCCGAATTCTTGGGCAAGGCCGAGGACGACCGAGGCCGAGACCGGGCGGTGGT
>CBDUEF010000093.1:0-8707 GCA_965366095.1 uncultured Cypionkella sp.
CAAAGGCCGCCACGCCCAGCGAGGCCCCGGTTTGGCGCAGCATGATCCCCGCCGCTGTGGCCGTGCCCATCTGCGCGCGCGGCACCGCATTTTGCACCGAGGTTGTCACCACCGGGAAAATGCAGCCCATCCCCAGACCCACCATCGCCAGCGAGATCGAAAACACCACGGGCCCGGTCTCAACGCTCAGCCGTGACAGCAAGAACATGCCAAGCGCCAACAGGCTCAGCCCCAGGATCGGCAGGATCTTGTATTGCCCCGATTTTCCCATATAACGCCCTGAAAGCGTCGAGGAAATCAGGATCCCCGCCGTCATCGGGATCAGTTGCAGGCCCGAAACCGTTGGCGTGACGCCCTTGGCGATCTGCAGATAAAGCGGCAGAAAGGTGATTGCGCCAAACATCGCCACCCCGGCGATAAAGCCGATCACCGAAGTCACCCAGAACACGTTCAGCTTGAACAGCGACAGCGGCAGAATCGGCTCTTCGGCCCGGTTCTCAACCCAGACAAAGGCCAGCAAAGCCGCCAGCGACAGCGCCATCAGCCCCAAAGCCTGCGGCGAGCCCCAGCCAATGCTGCGCCCGCCAAGGCTTGTCACCAGCGTCAGCGATCCCAGCGCCAGTGACAACCCCAAAGCGCCGGCATAGTCGATCTTGTGCTTGTGGCGCAGGCCTTTGGGCTTGAACCCGGCCGCAAATCCCATGGCTGCAATGATGCCAATCGGCACATTGATAAAGAAAATCCAGTGCCAGTTGGCATATTGCACGAACCAGCCCCCGGCCAGCGGGCCAACCACCGACGAGACCGAAAACACTGCCGCAAACACGCCTTGCACCTTGCCGCGATCCTGTGGCTTGACCACATCGCCCACCACCGACAGCGCCAGCACAAACAACCCACCGCCGCCCAGCCCCTGCAAGGCGCGCGCCGCGATCAAAAACACCATCGACCCGGCCACCCCGCACAGGATCGAGCCCAAAAGGAACAGCCCCACCGAAATGAACACCATATTGCGGCGGCCATAAAGATCGCCCAGCTTGCCATAAAGCGGCGCCGCGATGGTCGAGGTCAACACATAGGCCGTCACCACCCAGCTCAGATGATCCACCCCACCCAGATCGGCCACAATCGTCGGCAGCGCGGTCGAAACAATGGTTTGATCGAGCGAGGCCAGCAACAGCAACAGCCCGATCGAGATCATCACCAAGCGCAGCGGCGCTTCGGCTTGCGGGGCAGCGGGGGGAGTAGCGGCCATCTGGCGCTCCTTTTAGGATCTTATTAACAGGGGGCAAAGCCCAGCAGGCCTTTGGCGTCGTGCAGGCTTTGGGGCCAAAGCAACAACCCTCATCTAGCGCCGCTTTGGGCCTTCGCCAGTAATGTTCCGCCCATCATCGATAGACAACAGCCAAAACAGCGCCATCGCGCGAGATAATCCGGCCAAAGCAGCAAAATCATCGGCCAGGTATTGAACATAGCAAGAACATATCGTTGCCATGGCAAAAATTCCCGCTAGAATGCGGCCATGGAAAATTGGGATGCCACCGAGGCCGCTGCGCCGCAGATACCGCTGTCACAACGCGCGCTGGGCGTTGGGGCCGCGCGCCCGGCGCCCTATCTGGATGATCTGAACCCCGCCCAACGCGCGGCGGTTGAGGCGCTGGATGGCCCGGTCTTGATGCTGGCCGGGGCAGGGACGGGCAAGACCAAGGCGCTGACCTCGCGCATCGTGCATCTTTTGCACATGGGCCGCGCCCGCCCGAATGAGATTTTGTCCGTCACCTTCACCAACAAGGCCGCGCGGGAAATGAAAGCGCGGGTCGGGCGTTTGCTGGGCGATGTGGCCGAGGGGATGCCTTGGATGGGCACCTTCCACTCGCTTTCGGTGAAAATCCTGCGCCGTCATGCCGAACTGGTGGGTCTGAAATCCAACTTCACCATTCTGGACACCGACGATCAGCTGCGCCTGATGAAGCAACTGATCTCTGCCGCCAATATCGACGAAAAACGCTGGCCGGCGCGGATGCTGGCCTCGATCATCGATTCGTGGAAAAACCGCGCGCTGACGCCCGACCGGGTGCCATCCTCCGAAGCCGCCGCCTATGACAATCGCGGCACCGAGCTTTATGAGGCCTATCAGCACCGCCTGCTGACCCTGAACGCCACCGATTTCGGTGATTTGCTGCTGCATTGCGTGGTGATCTTTCAAAAACACCCCGATGTTTTGCAGCAATACCAGCGCTGGTTCAAATATATCCTTGTCGATGAATACCAAGATACCAACGTCGCCCAATACCTCTGGCTGCGGCTTCTGGCGCAATCGCACCGCAATATCTGCTGTGTCGGCGATGATGACCAATCCATCTACGGCTGGCGCGGCGCCGAGGTGGGCAATATCCTGCGGTTCGAGTCTGATTTCCCCGGCGCGCATGTGGTGCGGCTGGAACAGAATTACCGCTCGACACCCCATATTTTGGCGGCTGCATCTGGGATAATAGCAAGCAACTCCGGGCGCTTGGGCAAGACGCTCTGGACTGAGGAAAAGAAGGGCGAAAAGGTTCACCTGATCGGCCATTGGGATGGCGAGGAAGAGGCGCGCTGGATCGGTGAAGAGATCGAGGCGGTGCAACGGGGCCGTCGTGCAATTGGCCCGAAGACGCTTGACGAAATGGCCATCCTCGTGCGCGCCTCGCATCAGATGCGCGCGTTTGAGGATCGGTTTCTCACCATCGGTCTGCCTTACCGCGTCATCGGCGGGCCTCGGTTCTACGAGCGGCAAGAGATTCGCGACGCGATGGCCTATTTCCGCCTGACCGTCAGCCCCGAGGATGATCTGGCCTTTGAGCGCGTGGTCAACCTGCCCAAACGGGGCTTGGGAGACAAGGCGCAGGCCGATATTCAGCGCGAAGCCCGCACTTTGGGCCTGCCGCTGTTGGAGGGCGCGCGCAGCCTTTTGGCCCGCGCAGGTCTGGGCGGCAAAGGTGCTGGGCAGTTGCGCGCCTTTGTCGATGGGATCGACCGCTGGCATGCGGCGCTGATCGGCGCGCGGGCGTCAATGCCCGACGATACGCTGATCGAGCCGATGCTGCCCGAAACGCCCGCCGCCACGGACATGAACCACGTGCGCTTGGCCGAGATCATTCTGGAAGAATCCGGCTATGTCTCGATGTGGCAAAACGACAAAACCCCCGAGGCTGCGGGGCGGCTGGAGAACCTCAAAGAACTGGTCAAGGCGTTGGAGCAGTTTGACAGCCTGCAAGGCTTTCTCGAACACGTCTCGCTGATCATGGAGAATGAGAGCGACGAGGCCACCGAGAAAGTCTCGATCATGACGCTGCATGCGGCCAAAGGCCTTGAATTTCCGGTGGTTTTTCTGCCCGGCTGGGAGGATGGCCTGTTCCCCAGCCAGCGCTCGATGGACGAATCCGGCAAGAAGGGTTTGGAGGAGGAACGCCGCCTTGCCTATGTCGGCATCACCCGCGCCGAAGAGCTTTGCACCATCTCTTTCGCCTCGAACCGCCGGGTGTATGGGCAATGGCAAAGCCAACTCCCCAGCCGCTTCATCGATGAATTGCCCGAGGCGCATGTCGATGTGCTGACCCCGCCCGGCCTTCATGGCGGCGGCTATGGCGCCGCCGCGCCCAGCTATGGCAACAAGCTGGAGGAGCGGGCGGTCAAGGCCGATGTCTATAACTCGCCCGGATGGAAGCGGATGCAGGACCGCGCCGCGACGCGCGGTATGGGCCAGCCGCGTGAGGCCAGCAACATGGTGATCGACGCGCAGGCGGTCAGTTCCTATGTCACCGGCGATCGGGTGTTTCACACCAAATTCGGCTATGGCGAGATCATGGCCATCGAGGGCGACAAGCTGGACGTCGAATTCGACCGCGCCGGTGCCAAGAAAGTCGTCGCCCGCTGGGTGGTGCCGGCGCATCAAGCCGATTCGGTGCCGTTTTAGGCCCGCCTTAGCTGCTCGATGCCGTAAACCAGCAATCCCGCCAGCAAGCCCCAAAAGGCCGCACCGATCCCGAACGCCGCCACGCCCGCGGCGGTCACCGTCAGCGTTACCGTGGCCGCAAAGCGGGTGACAGGCGGGGTGAACGCCCCGGTCAGCGCCCCCATCAGCGGCCCAAGCAGCGCCAGCGCCACCAGCGCGATCATCAGCGCGGGTGGCAATCCGGCCAAAAGCGCCAGAATCAGCGGCCCAAGCAGGCCCAGAACGGCCCAAGTCGCGGCATAGGCAAAGCCCACTTTCCAGCGCTGATCCCGGTCGGGATGCACATCATCGCCCATGCAAATCGCCGCGGTGATCGCAGCCATAGAGATGGTATGTGCACCAAAAAGGCCCGCTATGGCGGAAATCCCCCCCGTTACCGCCAAAGCCTCGCGCACTGGCGGGGTGTAACCCGCCGCGCGCACGGTGGCAAAGCCGGGCAGGTTTTGCGAGGCCATGGTGACCAGATACAAAGGCAAGGCGAGGCCGATCAACACATCCACCCGGAACGCAGGGCGGATAAACTCCACCGTCGGCAAAGGCAGGGCCAGCGGCGGGAGCACCGCCGCCCCCGTCGCATAGGCCAGCAAAAGCCCCATCGCCAGCGCTGCCAGCACCGCCAAGGCCGGGTTTTTCAGCCGCACCAACAAGAATACCGCCACCATCGGCAGCAAGAGTGTCGGCAAATCCTGCACCGCCGCACTGGCTTTCAGGCAAAACGGCAGCAGCACCCCCGCCAACATCCCCGCCGCAATGCCGTCGGGGATCAGCGCCACCGCGCGGCCCAAGGGCTTTAGCGCCCCGGTCAGCGCGATCAAAAGCCCGGTCACCACAAAGGCGCCCACGGCCTCATTCATCGAAATTCCGGTGGTTGCGGCCACCAGCGCCGCTCCGGGGGTTGACCATGCCAGCACCATCGGCACCTTTGCATAGGTGCTGAGGAATGCCGTGCCAATCGCCTTGGCGATGCAGATGGTGAACACCCAACTTGCGGTTTGTGAAGGGCTGGCCCCCAAGGCTGCGGCGGCGGATAGCACCAGCGCGATGGTGCTGCCATAGCCCACCAATCCCGCAACCAACCCCGCCGAAAGCATTGAAACCCGCATCACCCACTCCCGTAAAGGGGCGGACTATCGCGGGCCGGGATCAAAGGTGCAAGCAAAGATAATGGGGCGGCGACCCGAGGGAGGAGGAGTGGGTCGCCGCCGATTCGTTTGGCCCAGGGAGGAGGAGAGGGCCGCACGAAAGGGGTAACGGCGATTCAAAGGGAGGAGATGAACCGCCGTTGAACGTTCGGCCCAAGGGAGGGAAGGGCCAGACGAAAGCAATAAAAGCGGCGACGCCAGGGAGGAGGAAAAGCGCCGCCGGTTTCCGCATCAGGCCCCAAAAGGGCCTTTACGGAAATTCACTTGCCGTAGGCGGCCTCGTTGGCCACGACGGTGATCATTGAGCGGGCAATGCCCAGATCGTTCAGCTCGCGGTCGGTCAGGCCGGACAATTCGGTCACAGTCTGAGTATAGACGCGGCGACGCGCCATTGCGGCACGGAAATTCACGGTCAGCGCGACCAGACGGTCGATAACGCTGGGGGATGCGGTACGGGTTGCATTTACATAAGCCATGTTAGCCTCACTCTTTTTCTTGTCAGCGCCGCTGGCTTGGCCGGATTGCCGTTTGCCACTGTCGCCGCTGTTAGGGCAAACATGGGGTAAATGCTGCGAATGCACAATAGCCCTGCGTCGCAATGCCGCTATGCAGCAATTGCATGGCTAAAAGTCACGAAAAGTTCATCATTAACAAGGTATTCGCCAAAAATTTGAGCATTTGGTAAACAGCCCCTTGCCCTTTGCTGCAAAGCGCACAACTCTGGGTATTTAATGGGCGAAAGGGAAACGGCATGGCACTGACGCGCGACGATGTAGTGGCGGTTTTGGCGAAGATCGCCACGCCGGGCGGCGGCGATCTGGTGTCTCGTGATCTGATAAGGGCGCTGACGGTCGAGGGTGGCCGGGTGCGATTCGTCATCGAGGCGCCCAGCCCTGATGAGGCGCGCGGCCTTGCCCCGGCGCAAAATGCCGCCGAAGCGGCGCTGAAATCGTTGCCCGGTGTTGTCGATGTTCAGGTGGTGATGACGGCGCATGGTCCCGCCGCCAAACCGCCCTCGATGAAGATCGGCGGCCACCCCACGCCGCATCAGGGCGGCCCTGCGCGCATTGCCGGGATCGACCGGATCATCGCGGTGGGATCGGGCAAGGGCGGCGTCGGCAAATCGACGATTTCCTCTAATCTTGCGGTGGCGCTGGCCAAACAGGGCCGCCGCGTTGGGTTGCTCGATGCCGATATCCACGGCCCGAGCCAGCCGCGCATGATGGGGGTCTCCAAGCGCCCGGCCTCGCCCGATGGCAAAACCATCGAGCCTTTGCACGCGCATGGCGTCACCATGATGTCGATCGGCCTGATGCTGAAGGAAGATGAGGCGGTGATCTGGCGCGGCCCGATGCTGATGGGGGCCTTGCAGCAGCTTTTGTCGCAGGTGGCCTGGGGCCAGTTGGATGTGCTGATCATTGATCTGCCGCCGGGCACGGGCGATGTGCAACTGACCCTGTGCCAGCGCACACATCTGACGGGCGCGATTGTGGTTTCCACCCCGCAGGACGTGGCGCTTTTGGATGCCCGCAAGGCGCTGGATATGTTCCAAAAGCTGAAAACCCCGGTGCTGGGCCTGATCGAGAACATGTCGACCTATATCTGCCCCAATTGCGGGCATGAGGAGCATATCTTTGGCCATGGCGGTGTCGCGGCAGAGGCCAAACGCCAGGGCCTGCCGTTTCTGGGCGAATTGCCGCTGGATCTGTCGGTGCGTATTGCCGGAGATGCCGGAACGCCGATTGCCGCAGGGCAGGGGCCGATTGCCGAGGCCTATGCAACCCTTGCGCGTCGCTTGATCGCGGGCGGCATGGCCTGACACGGCAGGGTTTTGCCTGACCGCCTAAACGGGATTGTTTTATACCGACTGGTTGGTATGTTGCATCAAGCATAGCCAGCCAAGAGGAGAATCACATGTCCGAAGACACCGCCTCCCGCCCTTCTGCCGGCGTCATGAAAGGCGTCATTCCCTACCTTGCCTTTAACGGCCGCGCCGGTGAGGCCGCCGATTTCTATGCCAAGGCCTTTGGCGCAACGCCTTTGGGCAGTATGCCGATGGAAAATGATCCCACCAAGTTCATGCATATGCAGATCCTCATCAATGGCGGTGCGTTCATGATGACCGATTATAGCGATGCAGCCCCGGCCCCCACGACCAATCCGTTGCCAAACGGCCATCTTCAGCTCGTCCTCGAGGATGGGCAAGGCTGGTGGGATCGCGCGATTGCCGCAGGCTGCAGCGCGGTCATGCCATACAAGCGGCAGTTTTGGGGCGATGTCTGGGGGCTGTTGCAAGATCCCTTTGCGGTGAAATGGGCGGTCTTGCAGCCCGGAGCAGATCAAAATGGCGCATAAGGTCCGCACTTGCCTGTGGTTCAACGGCGGCGGGCTTGAGGCGGCGCAGCTTTATGTCTCGCTTTTGCCCGACAGCCAGATCGAAACCACCGTGTCGCCCGATGCCACAAAGCCACCCTTGGTGATTGATTTCACCCTTGCGGGCACACCCTACCAAATCCTTGATGCGGGCCCCTATCATCCGCAAAACGAATGTGTCTCGATTTCGGTGATGACCGAGGATCAGGCCGAAACCGACCGGCTTTGGACGGCACTGACCGCAAACGGCGGGGCGGATGGCAATTGCAGTTGGGTCAAAGATCGCTTTGGCGTCTCATGGCAGATCGTGCCGCGGGCCTTGATGCGGTGCTTGTCCTCACCCGACCGTGCAGCCGCTGGGCGGGCAATGCAGGCGATGATGCAAATGAACAAGATCGACATCGCCGCGATTGAGGCAGCCCACGGGTGACAACAAACCCCACACCCAAAGCAAAACCAGCGCGCGGCTCGGGCCGGGCGCTGATCCTTGCGGCCGCTATGGATCTGATCCGCCAAAAGGGCTTTGCCGCGATGTCGGTGGATGAGCTATGCGCGGCGGCGGGCATCACCAAGGGGGCGTTTTTTCATCACTTCCGCTCGAAAGACGATCTGGGCGTTGCCGCCGTCTTGCACTGGAGCGAGATCACCGGCGCAATGTTTGCCGCCGCCCGCTATCACCAGCTGAGCAATCCGCTGGATCGGGTGCTGGGCTATCTCGATTTGCGGGCCAGCTTGCTGGGCGACGAGATCGCCGCCTTTTCCTGCGTGGCAGGCACCGCGGTGCAAGAGCTGCACCTCAGCCATCCCGACATCCGCAAGGCCTCGGGCGTTGCGATTGCAGGCGGGGCAGGGCATGTTCTTGCGCATCTTGAGCAAGCCTTGCAAAGCGCGCCCGAAATTAACGCCTCTGCCGAAAGCCTTGCCTATTTTATCCAGGTTGCGATTCAGGGCGGCATCGTGGTTGCCAAGTCGCAAAACGATGCCAGATTTGCCCGCGAGGCGATTGAGCACGTCAGGCGTTATCTTTTGATGCTGTTTGGCCGGACCACTTCGGCCTGATCACGCGATATCACGGCGAATCACTCGGATGGGATTTCATGGGAAAACCGGAGAAGATTCTGGGTTGTCTGCGCCGCCATCCCTGAAAAACCAGATTCCGCGGCCCTATTGGTGGCATTTTCGGACTCTGTGCTAAAAA
>CBDUEF010000094.1:0-8656 GCA_965366095.1 uncultured Cypionkella sp.
CTCAGATGCCCGTCATGCAAAGCGCCCATCGTCGGCACCACACCCACAAGCGCGCCCTCAGCCTTCCAGCCACGCACAAGCGCGCGCAACTCGGCCACCGTCCGCACAATCGGCGTCAAGATTTCGCGCCTTTCACAACATCGGCAAAGGAATGTTCCTCGGCTGGGATTTTTCGGGCGCGCACACCCGCCGCATAGGCCGCAACCGCCTCATCGGCCAAATGCCCCAGCTCGGCATAGCGTTTCACGAACTTGGGCCGGAACTCGGTGAACAGGCCCAACATGTCATCGACCACCAAAACCTGCCCGTCGCATTGCACCCCGGCCCCGATGCCAATCGTAGGGATTTCAAGGCTTTGGGTGATCCGGGCCGCCAGACCCATCGGCACCTTTTCCAGCACCACGGCGAACGCCCCGGCGGCCTCCACCGCGCGGGCATCCTCCATCACGCGCTCCCCCTCACCTTCACGGCCCACCACCTTATAGCCGCCAAGCGTGTTCACCGATTGCGGCGTAAGGCCAATATGCGCCATCACCGGCACCCCGCGCGCCACCAGAAACGCAATCGTTTCCGCCATATGCGCGCCACCCTCAAGCTTCACCGCTGGCGCCCCGGTTTCCGCCATCATGCGCGCCGCGTTGCGATAGGCCTGCGCGGGGCTTTCCTCATAACTGCCGAACGGCATGTCGATCACCGCCATCGCCCGCGTCAGCCCCTTCACCACAGATCGCCCATGCAAGATCATCATCTCCATGGTGACGCCAAGGGTCGAGGCCATGCCATGCAGCACCATCCCCACCGAATCGCCGACCAGCGCAATATCGCAATGTGCATCCACCAGCCGCGCGCCTGGGGTGGTATAGGCGGTCAACACCACCAAAGGCAGGCTGCCCTTGCGCGCCCGAATATCTGGGGGCAACACCGCCCGAACCGCAGAGGTTGCACTCATCGCTTTGGCCCCGTTGCTACCCAATCCCGTCCCATATGGGCATATTGCCAGCCCTTCCGCAAGATTCTTGCGCTGCATCGCAGCACCAAAGACTTGACCCGCCCCGTCAATGCCGCAACTCTGCGGCAAAGCAAAAGGAGCCCCCATGTCCAACCTTTCCCGCGTCACCCAATCCGGCATCACCCCCGAAGTCTCACGCCCCGAGCCCGCCAAACTGCTGGCAGGTGATCCGGTTCACAGCACTTGGTCGGTTGAAGAGCGCGGCAATATCTTTTGCGGGATGTGGCAATCCACCCCCGGCAAATGGCGCGTCAGCTATAGCGAATGGGAGTATTTCCACATCCTGTCGGGCCATTCGATCCTCACCGATGCCCAAGGCACCGTCACAAACCTAAAGGCCGGAGACAGCTATGTGCTGCGCCCCGGCCTGTCTGGTACTTGGGAGGTGATTGAGACCACCCTCAAGGATTACGTGATCATCACATAGCGGCAACGGGCTCCAGCGCCGGGCAATCCTCGGGGGCAATACCCTGACGGCGGCAAACCGACAGGCGCTTTTTATCGGCCTTGGCGGCCTCTTTGGCCGCTTTTTCGGCGGCAATCGCGTCATTAGCCGCTTTCATCCGCTCTTCATCGGCGATCTTCACGATATCCGCCTCTTTCTGCGCCTGATTCTCGGGCGTATCGGGCACGGCGCGACCATAGGCGTCGTCCATATAGGGGCCTTCGATCGCAACACTTTCCTCCAGCGTGCGCACCTTTACCGCCGTTCCCGGCTCGATACGGTCATAAAGCTGAATGGCGTCCTGATTGAACAGGCGGATACAGCCGGCCGAGGTGGCATGGCCAATCGATTCGTTTTGAATGGTGCCATGGATGCGGAACATGCTGTCACGCCCGCCGCGATAGAGATACATCGCCCGCGCGCCCAGCGGATTGTCCAATCCGCCCGGCAAGCCGCCCGCATATTGCGCATACATGTCAGGACGCGAGCGCACCATATTTGCCGTCGGCTGCCAGGTCGGCCACATCGCCTTGCGCCCGATCACGCCATTGCCGCGAAACGACAGCCCCTCACGGCCCACCGCCACCGCATAGCGTGTGGCCTTGCCGCCCTCTTCCACCAAGTAGAGTTTGCGCGCATGGGTATCGACAACAATCGTCCCCGGAGCCTCATCGCCGCCATAGGCCACTTCGGCGCGCGCGCGGTCAGCGTCCAACAGCTTGGGATCAACCGCCTCGATCAGCTTGCCGTCATCTTCCACCGCCTCATACCCGGCAACCGCTTGCGGCGGAGGCTCGACTTTGGGCGTTCCGCCACAGGCAGCAAGAGCAGAAAGGGCAAAAACGGGCAGCAAGCGCAGCAGGGAATATGTCACGGGAAAGACTCGGCTTTTGGGGAAACTGCCTGCACCTAGCGCGTATGGCCCCCCTTTCGTCAACCCCCGAGGTGCCAGCCCCTGCAACAAATTGCACGGGCTGGCACCGATTGCAGCGGAATTTGCCTAGACCTTGCCCGCAAAATCCGCCGCCGAGTGACGCTCGGGCACCTGCTCGGCCTCGTCTCCCCAGCTTTTGTTGACCATCCGCCCGCGTTGTACCGCCGGACGCGCGTCAATCGCCTTGGCCCAGCGCAGCACATTCGTATAGATGCCCACATCCAGAAACTCGGCCGAATTGGCATAGCTGCGGCCCAATACCATGCTGCCATACCATGGCCAGATCGCCATATCCGCTATGGAATACTCTTGCCCGGCGATGAAAGGCACCTCGGCCAGACGGCGGTCCAGCACGTCCATCTGCCGCTTGGTCTCCATCGCATAGCGGTTGATCGGATATTCCAGTTTTTCCGGCGCATAGGCAAAGAAATGGCCAAAGCCGCCACCCACAAACGGCGCCGATCCCATCTGCCAGAACAGCCAGTTCAGCACCTCACTTCGCGCAGGCCCCGATTTTGGCAAAAAGGCCCCGAATTTTTCCGCCAGATGCACCATCATCGAGCCAGACTCGAACAGACGCACAGGTTCTGCCCCGCTGAAATCCATCAGCGCCGGGATTTTCGAATTGGGGTTCACGGCCACAAACCCCGAGCCGAACTGATCCCCCTTGCCGATATCAATCAGCCAGGCGTCATATTCGGCGCCTTTATACCCGGCCTCCAACAGCTCTTCGAACAGGATCGTCACCTTCACCCCGTTCGGCGTCGCCAGCGAATAAAGCTGAAACGGATGCTTGCCGCGCGGCAGTTCCTTATCATGCGTTGCCCCGGCAATGGGGCGGTTGATGCTGGCAAATTTCCCCCCGCTTTCGGCATCCCAAACCCATACTTTCGGCGGCACGTATGTTTCATCAGGCATCATAGTCTCCTTCTATGCGTTGCCGCAAACCTAGGGACTTATCCCTTGCGCGACAATCCCGCGCACTTGTTTGCAACCGCAAAGCCCCCATCTCAGCAAGGCAAAACACAAAGGAGTTACTGATGCGCTGTCCGGTTGATGGTGAAACGCTGGTCATGGCTGACCGCAACGGTGTCGAGATCGACTATTGCCCGAAATGCCGCGGCGTCTGGTTGGACCGTGGCGAATTGGACAAGATCATCGAGCGCGCCGCAGGAGCGGCCTCGCAAGCGGCCGCCGCCGTCGCGCAGCCCGTTACGTTGACAGAGCCCGGACGCGCGCCGCAGCGCCAAGAGCAACCGCGTGCCGCCAGCGATCGGGGCCGAGATCGCGATGATGATGATGACGATCGCCGCCACGGGAAACGCAAGCGCCGTGACAGCTTTCTCAGCGAGTTGTTCGATTTCTGATCAATTGGCGCGCACCTCCCTTCGGTAAAACGACGACCACGGCCAATCGGCGCCATCGCCCACCAGCCCGTGCAGCGCCGGATCCTTGCGGCAAAAGCCCATATGCGCCGCGACCGTCGCATCGTCGGCCAGTGCCCGATCAACAAACCCACGCAGCCACAGCCCATCGCGGCGGCTGCGCGGGGATATGGCCCGCGAAAACCGCGTCTTGATCTGCCGCCAGCGGCCCGCATGATCAAAGTCGCCCTCGGGCAGCGCCCAGATCACATGCAAATGATCCGGCAGCACCACCCAGGCCCGCAGCGCAAAGGGCCTCTCGATCTGCGTGGCGCGCACAGCCTCGCGCAGCCGGTCGATCCGTGCCAGCAACAGATCATCGCCGCGCGCAGCAAGGCCAAGGGTAAAGAATCGGGGCGTATTTGTATTCATCATCCCCCATCCTTGCCGACCTATCCTTAACAACAGATTGACGGCCCCCGCAAATTTTCGGCTTTGCAGCCGCACCCAATTCATGCCCAATATGGCCCAGCAACAAAGGCCCCAAATGCACCCCGGACCGCGCAATCTGATCTCTGATGTCAAAGGCCTGCGCGTCGGCAATGCCGATGATGCCGCGTTGCGGTCGGGGGCGACGGTCTTGCTGGCCGATACCCCCTTTACCGCCGCCGTCTCGGTGATGGGCGGCGCGCCCGGCACCCGGGAAACCGATCTTCTGGCCCCCGACCGGCTGGTGCAACAGGTTGATGCGCTGGTGCTTTCGGGTGGCTCGGCCTTTGGTCTTGATGCCTGCTCGGGCGTGGCCGACGCTTTGCGCGCGGCGGGGCGTGGCTTTGCCGTGGGTGATCAGCGCGTGCCGATTGTGCCCGGCGCGATCCTGTTTGATCTGTTGAACGGTGGCGCTAAAAACTGGCACCGCAACCCCTATTACGATCTGGGCCTGCGCGCCTTTGATCTCGCCACGCCCGATTTCGCCCTTGGCAGCACCGGCGCAGGTTACGGCGCGTTGACCGGCACGCTCAAAGGCGGCCTTGGCTCGGCGTCGCTCATTCTGCCCTCGGGCATAACCGTCGGCGCTTTGGTTGCTGTCAACGCTTTGGGCGCGGTGACCAGCGGGCCGAATGGCCAATTCTGGGCCGCCCCATGGGAGCGCGCCAATGAGTTCGGCGGCAAGGGCAGCTGTCCAGACCCCGCGCCCACAACGGCGCCTCTGCCCACCAAACGCATGGGCGAGGCCACCACCATCGCCATTGTCGCCACCGACGCCGCCCTGACCCAAGCCGCAGCCCAACGCATGGCCACCGCCGCCCATGACGGCATGGCCCGCGCCATCGTGCCGTCGCATACGCTGCTGGATGGCGATCTGGTTTTCGCCGCTGCCACCGGGGCAAAACCGCTTAATGATCTGATCACCGATAGCTTTCAGATCGGCCATGCAGCCGCGATCTGCCTGGCCCGCGCCATTGCAAGGGCGGTCTTTGCCGCCAGGCCAATGCCGGGCGATCTGCAACCGACATGGCAAGCGCTTTACGGAAAATAAGCTACCAGCGGCCCAACGCCGCCTCATCCTCATCACGCGCCGCCACCCAGGCCGACCCATCCGCGGTAAGCTCTTTCTTCCAGAACGGCGCGCGCGATTTCAGATAATCCATCAGAAATTCCGCCGCCGCAAAGGCATCCGCCCGATGCCGCGAGGCTGTGGCTACCATCATGATCGGCTCATTCGGGTGCAACCGCCCATAGCGGTGGATCACCAAAACCCCCGCCAAAGACCAGCGCGCCACGGCCGCATCCGCCATCGCGGCAATCGCCTTTTCGGTCATGCCGGGATAATGCTCGATCTCCATCGCCGCCAGAACGCCGCCATTGTCGCGCACCAGCCCGGTAAAGGTCACCACCGCCCCCGCACCCGCAACCCGGTTCGAAAACGCATTGGCCTCGGCCCCCGCATCAAACGGCTCGGCCTGAACGCGCACCTGCGGCATGCCCTAGCCCCCCGTCATCGGCGGAAAGAACGCCACTTCGCGCACCCCGGCAAGCGGCGCATCAAACCCCGCCAATTCCTGATCCAACGCGACGCGAAGCGAGGCCAGATCGCCAAAGGCCAGCGCATAACGCTCTTCGCGCGCGCGCAATTCGTCGATCAACTCGGCCACCGTCGCGGCATTGGTCTCGATGCGCTCACGCGGAACGCCAATGCGCTCGCGCACCCAGGCAAAATAAATCACCTCAATCATGGGTCTTCCTTCAGATAAGGCCCCGCCTTGCGGAAATATTCCCATCCGGTCAGCGCCGTCAACACCGCCGCCACCCACATCAGCACCAGCCCGACATCGCCGGCAACGCTTGCGCAGTCGCGCTTGCCGCAGGCCCGGATCGGATCGGCAACCCCATTCACAACGGCCTCGGCATATTGTTCCGGCGTCATGCCATGCATCGCCACACCGTTCAGATACTCAAGCCCGGTGCCCAGAAACAGCACCGCAATCGCCACCATCTGCGCCGTGGTTTTCCATTTGGCCAGCTTGGTCACCTTCAGCGCACTGGCCTTTGCCCCAAGGAATTCGCGCAAGCCCGACACGAACACCTCGCGAAACAAGATCACCGTGGCGGGCAGGATCAACCAGGGATTCATCCCCGAATAGCCGGTCAAAACCATGATCGCGATCACCACCATCGCCTTGTCGGCAATCGGATCCAGCATCGCGCCGAACTTGCTTTCCTGCTTCCACAACCGCGCCAGATAGCCGTCAAACCAATCGGTGATCGCCGCCCCCACAAACAGCGTCAGCGCAAACCAATCCGCCCAAGGCCGATGGAAATACAAAAACATCACCGCGACCCCCGGCGCCGCCAGCAATCGCATAAACGTCAAAGTATTTGGGATCGTCCATTTCATAGCCCAGTCGTATCCAAGCCCGCCGCTGGGGGAAAGGCCGATTTCGCCAATTTCTCCCAAATCAACGTCGCATTTGGCCACTTATTGCGCCACCGGCGTCCAGAGCACATCGTCGATCCGGGCCGCGCCCGTGGCCAACATCACCACCCGGTCAAAGCCCAGCGCGATCCCACTCGCGTCGGGCATGATCTCCAAAGCCGCCAGAAAAGCCTCGTCCAATGGATAAGCCTCGCCGTAAACCCGCGCCTTTTCGGCCATCTCGGCCTCAAACCTGCGACGCTGCTCACCCGCATCGGTCAATTCGCCAAAGCCATTGGCCAGCTCCACCCCGCAGGCGTAAACCTCGAACCGCTCGGCCACACGGGGATCATGCCCGCAGCGGCGCGCAAGGGCCGCCTCGGCCGCCGGATACTCATCCAGGATTGTCACCCGCCCATCGCCCAGATGCGGCTCGACCCGCTCGCCCAAGACCCGCGCCACCATATCCGACCAGGTGTCATCGCTTGCCACCCTCAGCCCGATCCCCCGCAATTGCGCGGCCAAAATCTCCGCCCGCCCCTGCCCAGCGTCATCCATACTCGCCAGCAAATCCACCCCGGCATAGCGCTGAAACGCCGCCGCCACCGAAATGCGCTCAGGCTCCAACGCCAAATCACAGACCCGCCCGCGAAACCGCAACTGCCCGCCAGCAAGCCGCAGCAAGGCCATCACATCCGCCATCAAGGCCTCATATCCCTCTCCCACCCGATACCACTCCAACATGGTAAACTCAGGGCTGTGCAAGGCACCGCGCTCGCGGTTGCGCCAGACATGGGCAAAGGAAAAAATCCGCCGCTCACCCGCCGCCAGCAGCTTTTTCATCGCAAATTCCGGGCTTGTGTGCAGATACATCGGCCGCCCCACCCCATCATTGCCAATCGCTTGCGTGGCAAAGCCGTGCAAATGCGCCTCATTTCCGGGGCTTACCACCAAGGCCCCCGCATCCACCTCCAGAAAATCGCGCGCCCCCAACCAGGCCCGCATCCCGGCCTGTATCCGGTTGCGCTCCAGCAAAATCCCGCGCCTGTCCGCATGATTTTGCGGCCGCCACCATTCCTGCCCCATCGCATCGGCTTTCATCTGGAGATTTCCATTCAAATGGGCTAAACGCAGCCCGATATGCCGCGCCCCTTACCCTTGGGGCCACCCAAGAACAAGGATTACCCCGTGAAAGTCATCGCCTCTTCGCTGCGCAAAGGCAATGTTGTCGAGATGGACGGCAAACTCTATGCCGTGCTCAAAGCCGAAAACTTCCATCCCGGCAAAGGCACCCCCACCACCTCGGTCGACATGCGCCGCATCTCGGATGGGGTCAAGGTCGCCGAACGCTGGCGCACCACCGAAATGGTCGAAAAGGCCAATGTCGATGACCGCGAATACGACTTTCTCTATGAGGATGCCGAGGGCTTCCACTTTATGGAACCCACCACCTATGAGCAATTCGCCGTGCATCCCGATGTGGTCGGCGATGACAAAGCCTTTCTCTCCGATGGCATCAAAGTCTATCTGAAAACCTTTGACGGCGTCGCAATCGCCCTTGAACTGCCGCAAAAAGTCACCGTCGAGATCAGCGAAACCGAACCGGCCGTCAAAGGCCAAACCGCCTCCTCCTCTTATAAACCGGCAATCTGCTCCAACGGTATCCGGGTCATGGTTCCCCCCCATATCGGCCCCGGCACCCGCATCGTGATCAATACCGATGACTACTCCTACCAAGGCCGCGCGCAAGACTGATCCCCGGCCAGTCCCGCCCTGAACGCGCCGCCCCTAAACAGGGTCAAGCACCCGGTCGCATGAAATCCTTCATCCCGCCGGGTGCCATCCCCATCGACGGCCATCGGCGTCCCCGCCTGTTCCGCAAATCCATCAAAGCCAAACGGCGTTAATGGCGGGGAAAAGCCAACCCCCCCCACCCCCCCCAATTTTCTAAAAATTTAATTCTCCCCTCCCCAAAATCCCCCGGGGG
>CBDUEF010000095.1:0-8583 GCA_965366095.1 uncultured Cypionkella sp.
GCCCGCATCTGGATCAGTATTTCCTGATCCACCGGCGCTGGAAATAGCTATTTCAACCGCGCCGCCGCCACGATCCGGCCCGGCCCTGCGCGCTGGATGATCACCACAACGCCCTCGGGCCCCGGTGCGGCAATGCTCATCTGTAACGGCTGATCGCCGCCCCACTGTCCCACTTGCGCCCATGAGGTGACGATGTTGTGATAGGCCACATTCTGCCCGGCATTCTCGCCGCGCTCGATGTCTACGGTCTCAGAGGCGATATAGCGCACCAACTGCACGTCCATATCCTTGGGCAGCCCTGCTGCCGCTGCGGCACGGATTGCCACCCTCCCACCCTCGCGCGACAGCGTCAACTCCACCACATTGCCGGCATCCTGTGCCGCCCGGATCGCCGCTGCCACTTGCGTGCCTTCCAGCCGCGCATCGCCGCCGACAATCATCTGCGGCGTATAGATCATCTTTTCACCAGCGGCATGGGCATAGGCCTTTTGGCGGGCGGTGAATTTCGGATTGCCGAAAGTATCGGCCCAGCCGATGTAATCCCAATAATCCACATGCAGCGCCAAGGGGATCACCCCCGCCGATTGCGACAGGTCGGCCAGAAACGCATCGGCAGGCGGGCAGGACGAACAGCCTTGCGAGGTATAAAGCTCGACCACCACCCCGTTTTCGCTATCGGCCATCAGCGGCGCGGCCAGGCACAGCCAAACTCCACAAACGCTGGCAAAAGTCTGCCCGATGATGTGCCGCATTCTTGTCACCCTGATCCGCTGTGCTTTCTTTCTTCTAACCAGCCCCCCCCGTCAGGGCCAATCAAGGTTTTGCGAGCATTTGTGTCATTTTGGACAAGCGGGACAATCACATCGCCCAAGCATTGGCCGTCCAAATCCCGTCGAATGTCAATGGCCAAACCCCGGCTTTGGCGATGGATTTCTGCAAGAATCGATCGCGCCGCAGACCCGTGCTGGCGTCTCATGATCATCGTCCCTTCGAGCCATGGGCAGGGCTGAGCCGCAAGCAGAATTCATGCCCCGCACAGCCTGCGTCACGGCCGAAAGCAAAAACCCGACCGAGCCAAGGCACGGTCGGGTATTCGGTGCTCACAAAAGGCGGGCGGCCTAGTTTACAGCACCGTTTGCTGCTTGCGCAGTACGCTTGGCACGTTCTTCGGCCTTTTTGCGGTCGGCCTCGGCTTTGGCCTCTGACTTGGCCTTGGCCTTGGCCTCATTCTCCGCTTTCTTCTTGGCGTCTGCCACAGCTTTGGCCTCGGCTTTAGCCTTGGCCTTGGCCTCATTCGCCGCTTTCTTCTGGGCATCTGCTACAGCTTTGGCCTCGGCTTTAGCCTTGGCTTTGGCCGCATCGGCCACAGCTTTAGCCTTGGCTTTGGCCGCATCTGCCTCGGCTTTAGCCTTGGCTTTTGGATCCATTGCAGCGTCAGCCTGAGCCTTGGCATCGGCCTCCGCCTTGGCATTTGCGTCGGCCTCAGCGCGGGCTTTCTCTTCGGCGATGGCTTTGGCCTTTTCATCGGCGCGGGCCTGCTCTTCTGCTTTGGCCTTTGCATCGGCCTCAGCGCGCGCCTTTTCGTCGGCAACCGCCTTGGCCCGCTCATCTGCCTTGGCCTTTGCATCGGCCTCTGCACGGACTTTCTCTTCAGCGATGGCCTTGGCCTTTTCGTCGGCGACAGCCTTTTCCTTGGCCAAGGCTTCCGCTTTGGCTTGTTCTTTGGCTTTTTGCTCGGCCTCGGCCTTGGCCTTTTCCTCTCGCTGCGCCTTGGTCACGTCATCGGCTTGAACCATGGCAGGGGCAGCTTCCATCGTGGCCGCGTATTCGATCTTTTCGATAGACTGTGCGGTTGCCGGACCGGTGGCGGCAAAGGAACCAGCAAAAGCACAGGCGGTAAGGGTAAAGAGGGTCTTGGACATAAACACGTCTCCGGCTTCAGCGCGGACAATCCCGCAATTCGTTTGTGCAAGATGCAGATGAATTGCGGCGCGAGGGTGATGCGAAATTGACAAATTCAGGCCAAAATACTGAATTTAAAGCGAGTTTGCATAGACACCATCGGCAGGGCTTGCATTTCGAAGCACCAATGCCAAATCAGCGCTGGCTTTTCGGCATACAATTGCATACAATAGCGCAATATCCCAAATCCTTCCCTTGCGCAGCCCCTGCCCTTACGGCAAGAACAGCGCAACCCGTCAACTACAGGAGACCAAAATGACCGTCACCGTTGGACATGACCAGGCCAAGACCCGCAAACTCCTGACTGCGGGCGGCCAGACCGTTTCCTACTACTCAATCCCCGCCGCCGAGGCCGCGGGCCTTGGCGAATTCTCGCGCCTTCCCGCCGCGCTCAAGGTGGTGCTGGAAAACATGCTGCGCTTTGAGGATGGCAAGACCGTCTCAACCGATGACATCCGCGCCTTTTCCGATTGGGGCAAACAGGCGGGCAAAAACCCGCGTGAGATCGCCTACCGCCCCGCCCGCGTCTTGATGCAGGATTTCACCGGCGTTCCCGCCGTGGTGGACCTTGCTGCGATGCGCGACGGCATCAAGGGCCTTGGCGGCGATGCCCAACGCATCAACCCGCTCGCCCCGGTTGATCTGGTGATCGACCATTCGGTGATGATTGACGAATACGGCACGCCGCGCGCCTTTCAGGCCAACGTCGACCGCGAGTATGAGCGCAACATGGAGCGTTATGTCTTCCTGAAATGGGGCCAGAACGCCTTTAACAATTTCCGCGTCGTGCCGCCCGGCACCGGCATCTGCCATCAGGTCAACCTTGAATATCTGGCGCAAACCGTCTGGACCGATTCCGACCAGAACGGCAATCCCGTCGCCTATCCCGATACCCTTGTCGGCACCGACAGCCACACCACCATGGTCAACGGCCTTGCCGTTCTGGGCTGGGGCGTCGGCGGCATCGAGGCCGAGGCGGCAATGCTCGGCCAGCCGGTATCCATGCTGATCCCCGAGGTGGTCGGCTTCAAACTCACCGGCGCGATGGTTGAGGGCACCACCGCCACCGATCTCGTGCTGAAGGTTGTGCAAATGCTGCGCAAACATGGCGTGGTCAATAAATTCGTCGAATTCTACGGTGAGGGCCTTGATCACCTGCCGCTGGCAGATCGCGCCACCATCGCCAATATGGCCCCCGAATACGGCGCCACCTGCGGCTTTTTCCCGATTGATAACGAGACCATCCGCTATCTGCGCAACTCGGGCCGCGAAGAAGGCCGGATCGCCTTGGTCGAGGCCTATGCACGCGCCAACGGCATGTGGCGCGATGCGTCTTACGATCCGATCTACACCTCGACCCTGCACCTCGATATGGGCACCATCGTGCCCGCCATTTCCGGCCCCAAACGCCCGCAAGATTATGTGCCGCTGACCGATTCCAAGGCCGCTTTCGCCCGCGAAATGGACGCCTCGTTCAAGCGCGCCATGGGCAAAGAAGTGGCGGTCGCGGGCCATGATTTCACCATGTCCTCGGGCAAGGTCGTGATCGCCTCGATCACCTCTTGCACCAATACCTCAAACCCCTATGTGATGATCGGCGCAGGCCTTGTCGCCCGCAAAGCCCGCGCTCTGGGCCTGCAATCCAAACCTTGGGTGAAAACCTCGCTGGCCCCTGGCTCTCAGGTGGTTTCAGAATATCTCAACGCGGCCAACCTGCAAGAGGATCTCGATTCCATCGGCTTCAATCTTGTCGGCTACGGCTGCACCACCTGCATCGGCAACTCGGGGCCCTTGGACCCCGCGATTTCGGCCGCGATTGCCGAGGGCGATCTGGTCGCCACCGCCGTCCTCTCCGGCAACCGCAATTTTGAGGGCCGCATCAGCCCCGACGTGCGCGCCAACTACCTTGCCTCGCCCCCCTTGGTCGTGGCCTATGCGCTTGCGGGCGATATGAACATTGATCTGACGACCGAGCCTTTGGGCATGGGCACCAATGGCCCGGTTTACCTGCGCGACGTCTGGCCCACCAATCAAGAAATCGCCGAGCTGGTCGACTCCACCGTCACCCGCGCCGCTTTCATCAAGAAATACGCCGATGTGTTCAAAGGCGATGCGAAATGGCAGGCGGTCAAGGTCACCGACTCGGAAACCTATGATTGGCCCTCCACCTCAACCTACATCCAAAACCCGCCCTATTTCAAAGGCATGTCTAAAACGCCGGGCGTGATTTCCAACATCGAAGGCGCCCGCGTTCTGGCACTTTTGGGCGATATGATCACCACCGACCACATCTCGCCGGCGGGCAGCTTCAAAGCCTCGTCCCCCGCAGGCCAATACCTGACCGAGCGTCAGGTGCCCGCGTCCGAGTTCAACTCCTACGGCTCACGCAGGGGCAACCATGAAGTGATGATGCGCGGCACTTTCGCCAATATCCGCATCAAGAACGAAATGCTCGACGGCGTCGAAGGCGGCTACACCCTCGGGCCCGATGGCGCGCAGACCAGCATTTTCGATGCCTCGATGGCCTATCAAGACGCAGGAACGCCCTTGGTGATCTTTGGCGGTATCGAATACGGCGCAGGCTCGTCGCGCGACTGGGCCGCCAAAGGCACCGCCCTTCTGGGGGTCAAAGCCGTGATCGCCGAATCCTTCGAGCGCATCCACCGCTCCAACCTTGTCGGCATGGGGGTGATCCCGTTTGAGTTCACCGGCGGCGATACCCGCAAAACTCTGGCGCTGAAGGGTGACGAGGTGGTCAGCATCACTGGCCTTGCGGGCGATCTGAAACCGCTCTCCGAAGTGCCCTGCACGATCACATATGCCGACGGCAAAACCCGCGTCATTCAAATCAAATGCCGCATAGATACCGCCATCGAGAAAGAATACGTCGAACACGGCGGCGTGCTGCATTACGTCCTGCGCGACCTCGCGGCGCGCTGAATAAAACCAAAGGGCCCGGATCATTCCGGGCCTTAAGTTCTCGTTAAGTTCCTGCGGCTACCCTATGGCTCACTGAACCCATAGGCCAAACCATGTCGCATCTCAAAACCACTCTGCCCTGGGCAGAACTTCTGATCGCTGCTGGGCTGATCATCTTGCTGCTCTGACATCCTCATCGCGGAAATATCCTCGGGGGGGCGTTGCAAACGCCAAGGGGGCAGACAGCCCCCTGAAATTCCTGCAAGGAATTTATTCTGCCCTACTGGCCCGCCAGCGCCTTGTCCAATTCGGGGCGAAAGCGTTGCAGATAGTCATCCCCCACCATCGGCCCGATGAACCGAAACGCCACCGTGCCATCGCCGCGCAGAATGAACGTCTCGGGCGGCGCGGTCACGCCCCAATCCAGCCGCGTCTTGCCTTTGGGATCAAAGGCAATCGCAGCAAAGGGATTGCCATCCTCGGCCAGAAACGCCGTCGCATTCTCGGCCTTGTCCATCATATTGACCCCAACCACCCGCACGCCCTCGGCCTTTAGCGCCAAAAGGGTCGCATTCTCGGCCCGGCAAGGCGGGCACCAACTTGCCCAAAAATTCACCAAAACCACATCGCCACGGCGCAGATCGGCGTCTGTCAGCACGGGGTTGCCGGGCAAAGCCTCAGCCGCGCCCAAACCGGGGGCCGGATGGCCAACAAACACCGATGGCAATTCATCACTGCCGTGTTGCATGCCGACATAAAACATCACCGCAAGAGCGGCAAAAAGCAGCGGCGGCAACAACATCAATCCCTTACCCATGATTTTTCCGCGCCTCCACTTCCTGCAATGCCCGCTTCACCAGCGCCCCGCGCCACAGCGTCCAGCCCAGCATCACAACGATGATCGCAATCGTCGCCACATAGCTTGCCGCCACCGCCGTCGCATATTTCCCCAGATCCGGCATCATGCCCCCCTTTCGCGCGCGATCAACGCAGCCAGGCGGCGCGACCGGATTTCGGTGCGCGTGCGCAGCAACACCAATGTCACGAACAGCAACACAAATCCCGCGATACACACCACCAGTGGCAGCCAATAAACATCCGACACATGCTCTTTCTGGTCCAGCGACAGGCTCGCCCCCTGATGCAGCCCCTGATTCCAAAACAGCACCGCATAGCGGCTGAGAAAGGCGAAAACCGATCCCACGATGCACAAAACGCTTGTCAAATCCGCCGCTGTATCTGGGTCTTCAACCGCTTGCCACAGCGCGATATAGCCCAGATAAAACAGCCCCAGGATCAAAAACGAGGTCAGCCGCGGATCCCAGGCCCACCACGTCCCCCACATCGGTTGCCCCCAGATCGCGCCCGTCACCAGCCCGATCACCGTGAACATCAACCCCACCGGAGCCGCCGCCTTGGCACTTAGCGCCGAGACATGATGCCGGCGGATCAGCCAGATCAGCGAGGCCACCAGCATCATCATCCAGGCCGAAATCGCCATCATCGCCGAAGGCACATGCAGATAGATGATCTTGACGGTTGAGCCAAAACGGTCCGCATCGGGGGTGAAGAAAAACCCCCAGACCAGCCCGATACCCAGACAAAGCGCGCTCAACCCCATGAGCGGCGGCAACACCAGCCCCGAGGCCTGCATAAACCGCTTGGGGTTCGCATATTCCCAGATCGAAATCATCTGCCGCCCCCGAATTTTCCACGTCCTACCACATCAGACCCTAACGTAAATTGACGCGAATTGCCGCAGCCGCCGCAAAGGGCAACAGCGCCGCCGCCGCAAGCGTGATCGCCGCCAACAGCGCCAGCGCTGTCTCTACCCCAAGCCCTGCCGCGCCGCGCTTCACAACTTCGGCACCGAAAATCAGCGTCGGCAAATACATCGGCAACACCAGCAAACTCAGCAACAAGCCGCCGCGCTTGATCCCCACCACCAGAGCCGCGCCAAAAGCCCCGATCACCGACAGCGCCGGCGTGCCCAGCAGCAGCGCCAGCATCAGCCACAAATAGCCCGCCCCCGGCAGGTTCAACAGCAGCGCCAGCACCGGCGACACCAAAACCAACGGCAACCCGGTGACCAGCCAATGCGCAAGCGCCTTCACCGCCACCACGCCCCCCATCGGCACCGGCGAGGTGGCCAGCAGGTCCAGCGACCCATCCTCGAAATCCAGCGCAAAAATCCGGTCGAGCGACAACAGACACGACAGCAACGCCCCCACCCACAGGATCCCCGGCGCAATCTTGGCCAAGGTCGCGGGCTCTGGCCCCACCCCCAGCGGCACGATCACCGCAATCAGCAGGAAAAACGCCAGCCCCAGACCAAAGCCACCGCCCGCCCGTATCGCCAGCCGCAGATCGCGTATCAGCAGCGCTTTCATCCAAAGGCCTCATCAAAGGCGCCGATTCGCCCGCCCGCCTCGGGACGGCGCGCCTGGAACGGGGCCAGATCCAGCACCCGTGCCTCAAGCCCCAAATCAATATGGGTGGCAATCACCGCAGCACCGCCCTTTGCCAAATGGCGCGATACCACAGCGGCAAACAGCGCCACCGAGGCTTGATCCAAAGACACCGTCGGCTCGTCCATCAGCCAGATCGCGCGGCCGGTCACCAACAGCCGCGCCAAGCCCAAGCGCCGCCGCTGTCCCGCCGAAAGCTGCGCCGCCAACCGCCCCTGCAACTGCGCCAGATCCATGTCCTCAAGCGCCTGATCGACCCCGCCTTGCCCAAAAGCCGCCGCCCAAAACGCCAGATTCTCGCGCACGGTCAGGGTTGATTTCACCCCATCGGCATGGGCGGCATAGGCCAGTGCTTCGGGCAAATGCTCGATCCGCCCCGCAAGTGGCGGTTGCAACCCGGCAAGGGTGCGCAGCACCGTGGTTTTGCCGCAGCCATTGGGGCCGCGCAGCACCAAGGCCGCGCCGGCCGCCAGATCAAAGCGCAACCCTTCGACCACCGGCACTCCGGCGCGGGCACAGGCAAGCGCATGAACCGAAAGCAGCATCACATGGGCCTCCGGCAGGGATCAGCCAACCGGCAACAGCGCCGCCGCAATCCGCCGCCCCTCCCCCAACAAGACATTATACGTCCGGCAGGCGGCGGGCGAATTCATCGGCTCGACGCCAATTCCTGCCGCCTCCAGCGCCTTGCGAAAATCGCGCGGCACTGCGGCCAGATCGGCCCCCATACCCAAAAGCAACACGTCAATCCGCCCCGTCAACGCCAACGGCACGGCGGTATCGCCCAACCCGCCCCAGGGCCCAGCATCCCAAGGCGTGATCAGACAGGCGCCGCGCAACACATGGGTTCCCAGCCGAAAAAAGCCCGGCCCATAGCTTTCGATGGGCAGGGCCGAGCCATAACTGATCTCGGTCAGCCGCATCGCTCAGGCGTCGACATTGGCGAATTCGTGATCCGCACCCTTGCCGGTTTTCGGCTTATCAGAGCGATCCAACCCGATCATCAACACGATATTCTTGGCCACATAAACCGAGGAATAGGTGCCCAGGATCACGCCAAAGAAGATCGCCAGACTGAAGCCGCGGATCACATCGCCGCCAAACACAATCAGCGCCGCAATGGCGATCAAGGTGGTCAGCGAGGTCATCAGCGTCCGGCTCAGGGTTTCGTTCACCGACAGGTTCATCACGTCCTTCAGCGGCATGGTCTTGTATTTGACCAGATTTTCCCGCA
>CBDUEF010000096.1:0-8565 GCA_965366095.1 uncultured Cypionkella sp.
GTGAAGCTGTGGGACCGCGATATCAATGACAATTGACTTGGCGGGGTTTCACATCGCCCGATGAACCAGATTGGCGACGGTTTCATGGGCTTTGCCCTTGACCAGCCATGAAATCGCAAAGGCCAGAATGCCGATGGTTTCGCACCAGAAGACATAGTGCAGCGGGGCAAGGGATTGGCGCAGGCCGGGTGAAAGCATGGTGGGCAGCAATGCCAGCAGGCTTAGGACGATCACCGTGCCGCAGGTGACGAAAATGCGGTTGCGGGGCGTCCAGATTATCTTGTGATCGGCTGATCGGTCTCCCCTTGTGAAAAGCACAAGGCAAAACAGCGCCAGGCAAATGAAGAACACGCCTGCACAGCTATCGTGCAGCCAATTGGGATGTGTGGTGATGCCAAATGTCAGGCAATCGTCCGCCGTTGGGTAGCAGATGGGCAGGCCAAGCCGGTGGGCAGGAAAGCCTGCAACCCCAAGCGCGGCAAGACCGGCCACAAAGGAAACCTGCCGGTCCGAGATTTTCTCGCCGGGCAGCGGATCATAGCCGCGATAAAACAGTAAAAACACCCCGATGGCGCAGAGGATGCCCACAAAGATATCGCCCATTGGCGAATAGTAGTAATCGCTGATCGAAGGTCGCAGCGGGTGGCTGGACACAAGCGAATAGCCCGCCAGCGACAGCGGCAGGGCAAGACCCAGCCAGCCGAGAAACTGCTGCAGCGCTTGATAAGAAAGGACCAGGCTGTTGCTGCGTTTCTGCGCCTCGTGTTGGGCGGGGGATTTGGCTTCGTTTTCCATGGCGTCAGACTAGCAGTGACGGGCCTTGGCGCAAGGTTATTCAGGACGTGATCAGTTCGGCCAGAATCGCCAGTGCCGCCGCCTTTGGGTCTGGGGCCTGCCAGATCGGGCGGCCGACAACGATGTGATCGACGCCATCGGCGATTGCTTGCGCCGGGATGGCGATGCGTTTTTGATCGCCTGATGCCGCGCCTGCCGGGCGGATGCCGGGGGTGACGATCAGTTTTCCTGCGGCTTGCGGCATGGCGCGGATACGGGCGGCCTCTTGCGGGCTGGCAATCACGCCATCGGCCCCGGCCTCCAGCGCACGAAGGGCACGTTCAAGGGTGATTTCGTGGATATCGCCGGGGCGGATCAGGTTGGCGTTCAGATCCTCGCGGTCCAGCGACGTCAGGATGGTGACGGCAAGGATTTTCAGGTTGGTTCCGGCTTTGCCCTCGGCGGCGGCGCGGACCACCTGCGGATCGCCATGGACCGTCAGAAAATCGAGATCATATTGCGCGATGCCTTTGACGGCGGCCTCGATGGTGGCGCCGATGTCGAAAAGCTTCAGGTCGAGAAAGATGCGTTTGCCATGTTCGGATTTCAGCTCATTGGCCAATGCAAGGCCGCCGCCGGTCAGCATCCCAAGGCCGATTTTGTAAAAACTGACCGCATCGCCAAGGGTGGCGGCCAGTTGCATCCCTTGCAGCAGGTTCGGCACATCAAGGGCGACGATCAGGCGGTCATCTGCGGGGGTTTTCATGCTGTGTCCTTTGGTTTGGGGCGGGGTAAGGCGGGGGGGTGAGTGTGTCAAGAATGGAGTTGGGCCGGGATCAGGGAAAAGTGAGCGACAGGGTCTTGAACTTGGTCGGGCGCTGGCCGAATGTCGCGGCATGGCGAGTGAAGAGCAGCAAGCCGCGTCCCAAGGGGGCGTCAGGATGGGGCGGGTGGTGCCCCTGATTGTGGCAACTGCCCTGTTGATGGAGAATATCGACAGCTCGGTCCTTTCGACATCGCTGCCGCAGATTGCCAAGGATTTGGGGTCTGATCCGATTCATCTAAAGCTGGTGTTAACGACCTATTTGCTGGCGCTGGCAGTGTTCATTCCGGCTTCGGGTTGGGCGGCGGACCGGTTTGGGGCGCGGCGGGTGTTTCGCTGGGCGATTGTGGTCTTTGCGATTGGGTCGATCGCCTGCGGGCTGTCGCAAAGCCTGCTTGAGTTGGTGGCAGCGCGGGCGGTGCAGGGGATTGGCGGGTCGATGATGACTCCGGTGGGCCGGCTGATCGTGTTGCGCGCGGTGCCGCGTTCGGGATTGGTCAATGCGCTGGCCTGGTTGACGGTGCCAGCGCTGATGGGGCCGGTCATGGGGCCGCCGCTGGGGGGGTATATCACCACCTATTGGGATTGGCGTTGGATTTTCTGGATCAATATTCCGATTGCGGTTGTGGGGGTCACCCTGGCGCATTTTTTCATCCCCAACCTGCGGGAGACCGAGGTGCGCCGGTTTGACGCGCTGGGCTTTTTGCTGTTGGGGCCGGGGTTGGCGGGATTTCTGACAGGCGCGACGCTTTTGGGGCTTTCGTTGGCAAGCCCGGCTTTGGTGGCGATTTTGATTTTGGGTGGCCTGGCCCTGATCGCTGGATATGTGCGTCACGCTTTGCGGGTGGAAACGCCGCTGGTTGATCTGCGATTGCTGGCCCTGCCGACCTTTCGCATCTCGGTTACGGCAGGGACGCTGTTTCGGGTGGGAGTGGGCGCGCTGCCCTTTTTGCTACCGCTGATGCTGCAACTGGGATTCGGGCTGAACCCGTTTCAGTCGGGGATGCTGACCTTTGTGTCAGGTATGGGCGCGCTGGCGATGAAATTCATGGCGCAACCGCTGTTGCGGCGGTTTGGGTTTCGGCGGGTGCTGTCGCTGAATGCGCTGCTGTCAGCCGGGTTCATCCTGTTGCCCGCGTTCTTTACGCCGCAAACGCCCTGGCTGTGGATGGCGGGGGTGTTGTTTTTGGGCGGGTTGTCGCGGTCGTTGCAGTTCACCTCGATCAACGCGATTGCCTATGCCGATGTGCCAAGTGAGCGGTTGAGTTCGGCGACCAGCTTCACCGCAGTGATGCAGCAGCTTTCAGGATCGATCGGGATCACTTTGGCGGCGATGGGGCTGGAAAGCCTGGGCTGGTTGCGGGGCGGGTCTGCTGTTGATTTGGCCAATTTTCCGTGGATATTTTCGGCAATTGCGGCGGCGGCAGTCGGGGCCAGTGTGCTGTTCACACGGATCAGTCCGCAGGCCGGGGCGGTGCTGGTGACAAGGAGCAAGGGCAATTGACACGGCCCTGAATTACGGGGAGTCTTTGCCAAAAAGAGGGGCGGGCCCGTGGACATCAATCTGACATTCGAGCGGCCCGATGAGGGACCGAAATCTGGCCCGGTTTCGGTGGGATGGTTTCTGACCTCGGACAAGGGCGCGATCTTGTATGACCCGCCCGAGAGGGTGGTGTTTCGCCAGACCAACAAAGCCCATGCCAAAAGTGCAAGCCGCTGTCCGGCGGTGATCCAGATGGAAAGCCGCTATTTCATGGTGAAATCGCCGTTTGATATTCATCTGGGCTTTGGCCGCGATGATAAGGGCAAGGCGCATCTGATCAATCGGGCGGGGGCCGGCTCGTCCATCCGTGGCAACAAGCTGGGCGAGGTGATGACGCTGGTGAGCGAGGCCGAGTGGCGCTATCCTGATCGGCCAACTGTGCAAATGGCGCTGCCTTATTGCTTTATTACCGATGAGTTGGTCTATATCACCCAGCTTTCGGCCTTTGCGCATTACCGCAAAGAGCAATTGCCGGGCACCATTTTTGGCGGGCGGTTTCCGTTGAATATTTGGCCACGGCCCCTGATGTGGGCCTTTGAGTGGCACGAGCCGGAAAAGGATTTGATCCTGAAGCGCGGCGAGCCGTTGTTTTATTGCCAGTTCGAGGCAGAAGGCCCGGATCGCCCCATTCAGGTGGTCGAGGCCGAGCGCACGCCCGAGCTTGCGAAATATCTGGAGCAGATCAGCGGCATCGTGAATTATGTGAACCAGACCTTTGGGCTGTTCAAAGCCGCTGAAGCGATCCGGCCCAAGCGGCTGATGGTGCCGAAGGCGCGGGAGTAGTGGCAAGCTCGCTGGAGGTTTACGATCTGGCAAGCGGGCAAGCGCAGGTGGTTTTGCAATCTGCGTTACGGATTGAGGCGCCAAATTGGGATCCGTCAGGGGCAAATCTTTTGGTGAATGCCGAAGGGCGGCTGTACCGGGTGCCGCTGCATCGGCCGCAGTTGATCGCGGTGGCGACCGGGGCCGCAATCCGCTGCAACAACGATCATGGCATCAGCCCGGACGGGCGCTGGATTGTGCTGTCGTCGCATCACGAAATGCAGGGTGCGCAGATATATAAAGTGCCTGCGCGGGGTGGGGAGCCGGTGAAGATCTCGCCGCAAGCGCCAAGCTGGTTTCATGGCTGGTCACCCGACGGGCAGCGGCTGGCCTATGTGGCCGCGCGGGGCGGCAGCATGGTTCTGGATGTGTATACGATTGGCGTGGATGGTGGGACCGAGCAGCGCCTGACCATGGGTGAAGGGCAGTGCGACGGGCCGGATTATTCGGCGGATGGGGCGCGGATTTATTACAATTGTGACCGCAGCGGTCATGCACAGATATGGGAAATGACAGTGGAGGGTGCCGATCAGCGGCAGGTGTTTGCTGATAATTGTGTCAACTGGTTCCCGCATCCCAGCCCGGACGGTGCGCATATCCTGTATTTGGCCTATGCGCCCGGCACTGTCGGCCATCCGGCGGATGTGCCGGTGGCGCTGTGTCTGATGGGCCCCGATGGGGGTAATCGGCGGCGCGTTGTCGAGATGATTGGTGGGCAGGGCAGTATCAACGTGCCGTGCTGGGCCTCGGACGGCAGCGCCTTTGCCTTTGTGCGCTATGGCTGAGGACGTTTTTGGTTTATATGCAGCATGAGTATTTGGGAAAAGTGAAAATTAGGGGACGGCTCGATTCCCCTGCCGAGGCTTTGCGGAAGGGCGGCGGCGGCGTTATTGCGGCCGGGGGTTCGGGCGGGGCGGGTTCGGGTGGAGGGGCTGTTTTGACCGCAGGACGGGACGCCGTGGGCGCGCGGACAAAACGCATGACGCCCCAGACTGAAACCGCCAGCTCGGCGCGGCGATCGGGGGCAAGGTGTTCAGGGGTCAGGGTAACAATCCGCACCCGCATCGTCTCGGCGCCCGACATGTGGGGCAGCAGACTGGCCCTGTCGATTGGCGGGATCAGGCCCACAAGGGTTTGGGCTTTGTAGGGAAACAGGCCGAGCCTGTAGCGGGTCAGCTTTGCGATCACTCCGATTTGACCATCGTCCATAAGGCGCAGATCAACAGAATCGCCGATTGCCAGACCGGATTTTCCGATATGCACCTGCAAGGCGGTCAGTGTGGTCTTGGCAAGGATAACTTGCATCGGTTCAAACATAGGGGCCTGTCTTCTCAATCGGGGCAAGGGCCGAACCTGCGGTCTGGGCGGCGGCGGCGCAAGGTGGGGTTGCTTTGCATTGGCCGTATCTTGCGTATCGGGGGTGTGCTTTTGGGCGGAGGACCGCGTAGGGGCGCCGCCGCCGGTGGCTGGTTTGCGAAAATTTGCCGGTTCGGGCTTGGCTTGGGCATTGTATTGTGCGGGGGGCACTCCCAAATTCTGATCAAGGCCAAGGCAATGTGCCGGTTTCGGGCATTGCAGCGGCGCTTTAGCAAAGGAGAATGACCGATGAATTTAGAGAAATTCACGGAGCGGTCGCGTGGTTTCATTCAAGCAGCGCAGACCATTGCCACGCGCGAAAGCCATCAGCGGCTTGCGCCCGAGCATCTGCTGAAAGCGATCATGGATGATGATCAGGGGCTTGCAAGCAACCTGATTCGTCGCGCTGGGGGTGAACCCAACCGCGTGACCGAGTCGCTTGAACTTGCCTTGCGTAAATTGCCCAAAGTGTCTGGCGATGCGCAGCCCTTTATGGACCCCGGCCTTGTAAAAGTGTTGGATGAAGCGGAAAAGCTGGCCAAGAAAGCCGGCGACAGCTTTGTTCCGGTCGAGCGGGTCTTGATGGCGCTATGCATGGTGGCCAGCAAGGCCAAGGAATCGCTGGATGCTGGCACGGTCACCGCACAAAACTTGAATGCGGCGATCAATGACATTCGCAAGGGCCGCACCGCCGATACTGCATCGGCCGAAGAGGGTTATGACGCGCTGAAGAAATACGCCCGCGATCTGACCGAAGCGGCCGAGCAGGGCAAGATTGATCCGATCATCGGCCGCGACGAAGAAATCCGCCGCGCGATGCAGGTGCTTTCGCGGCGCACCAAAAACAACCCCGTTCTGATCGGCGAGCCGGGCGTGGGTAAAACCGCGATTGCCGAGGGCCTTGCCCTGCGCATCATCGACGGTGATGTGCCCGAATCCCTGCGCAACAAAAAATTGATGGCGCTGGATATGGGCGCGCTGATTGCTGGTGCGAAATATCGGGGCGAATTTGAAGAGCGCCTGAAAGCGGTTCTGAACGAAGTGACCGCCGCGAATGGGGATATCATTCTGTTCATCGACGAGATGCACACTTTGGTCGGTGCTGGCAAATCCGAAGGCGCCATGGATGCGGCCAATCTGATCAAGCCCGCTCTTGCGCGCGGCGAGTTGCATTGCGTTGGTGCCACCACGCTGGATGAATATCGTAAGTATGTGGAAAAGGATGCGGCTCTTGCCCGTCGTTTCCAGCCTGTGCTGGTATCCGAGCCCACTGTGGAAGATACCATCTCGATCCTGCGCGGCATCAAGGAAAAATACGAGCTGCACCATGGCGTGCGGATTTCCGACTCGGCCTTGGTTGCCGCAGCCACGCTGTCGCATCGCTATATCACCGACCGCTTTTTGCCGGATAAGGCCATCGACCTGATGGATGAAGCCGCCAGCCGGTTGCGGATGGAAGTGGACAGCAAGCCCGAAGAGCTTGACCAACTCGACCGCCAAATTCTGCAATTGCAGATCGAAGCAGAGGCGCTGAAGAAAGAAGATGATGCCGCCAGCAAGGATCGGCTGGAACGGCTGGAAAAGGAACTGTCGGGCCTGATGGAGAAATCCAGCGCGATGACAGCGAAATGGCAGGGAGAGCGCGACAAGCTTGAGGCCGCGCGCGAGGTTAAGGAGCAGCTTGATCGCGCCCGAGCCGAACTTGATCAGGTCAAGCGTGACGGCAATCTGGCCCGCGCTGGCGAGCTTTCCTATGGCATCATTCCGGCGCTGGAAAGAAAGCTGGGCGAGGCCGAGGCGCGTGAAGGCGATCTGCTGGTGTCCGAATCCGTGCGACCCGAGCAGATTGCCGAGGTGGTCGAGCGTTGGACCGGGATTCCCGTGGCCAAAATGCTGGAAGGCGAGCGCGAAAAGCTGCTGCGTATGGAAGACGAGCTTGGCAAACGGGTGATCGGCCAGCATGCCGCGGTTGTGGCGGTTTCAAATGCGGTGCGTCGCGCCCGCGCTGGGCTCAACGATGAGCACCGCCCGCTGGGGTCGTTCCTGTTCCTTGGCCCTACTGGTGTGGGCAAGACCGAGTTGACCAAGGCCGTGGCCGAGTATTTGTTTGACGATGACGCGGCCATGGTGCGGATTGATATGTCGGAATTCATGGAGAAACACGCCGTGTCGCGTCTGATCGGCGCGCCTCCGGGCTATGTCGGCTATGACGAGGGCGGCGTTCTGACCGAAGCCGTTCGCCGTCGCCCCTACCAGGTGGTGCTGTTTGATGAAGTGGAAAAGGCGCATCCTGACGTGTTCAACGTGCTGTTGCAGGTGCTTGATGACGGGATTCTGACCGATGGTCAGGGCCGGACCGTCGATTTCAAGCAAACGCTGATCATCCTGACCTCGAATCTGGGTGCGCGCGCCTTGTCAGAGGTGCCCGATGGTGGCGATGTCCGCGCAGCGCGGGCCGAAGTTATGGAAGCGGTGCGCGCCCATTTCCGCCCGGAATTCCTGAACCGCTTGGACGAGACGGTGATCTTTGATCGGCTGGCCCGGAGCGATATGTCTGGGATTGTGGATATTCAACTTCGCAGGCTGGAGAAGCGGTTGGCAGGCCGCAAGGTGACGCTGGAGCTTGATAAGGCGGCCAAGGAGTGGTTGGCCGATGAAGGCTATGATCCAGTTTTCGGCGCGCGACCGCTGAAAAGGGTGATCCAGAATCACCTGCAAAATCCGCTGGCAGAGATGATCTTGGCAGGGGATGTGCTGGACGGGTCCACCGTCACGGTATCGGCGGGCGCGGATGGGCTGATCATCGGCGACCGTGTATCAGCTTCGCGTCGGGAAAACCTGTGGCGGCCGTGGTGCATTGAACGGTGAGGTGATTAAAGGCATGGTCAGGATTGAGCCGCAACACCCTGACCATGCCGAAGGCCCGTTTGCCGCACTTTCCGATTGTCGTATTTATGCTTTCCTTGAAGATCGACCGTCAGAGTCCCTAGAAGCAATTCGCCATCGCGTCCGGCTTGTGATGCCGGGCGCGCTGGTTGATTGTGCCGAAACCTTGCTACCCTATCCCGTGTTGAAGATTTCGGGCTTGCCGTGACGCGTCAGCGCTTCTTTCAAAGCTTCCATGCAAAAATCCGCTTCCAGCGTGATCGACACACTCCAGGAGAGGATGCGGCGGGTGAACCAGTCCAGCAAAGCGGCGAGGGAGATGAAGCCGCGCCATCGGAATGTAGGTGATGTCCATTGCTCA
>CBDUEF010000097.1:0-8557 GCA_965366095.1 uncultured Cypionkella sp.
TGCAACAGGTTATGCGCCGGGAACGGTGGCGTCATACCGCCCGCTTGCCCCGCATCGGTGCCAATACACTGGCTGCCCCAGCCGACAATGCCCTTGGAAATCAGATACTCGATCACCTCGGCGGTCGGCCCCGGCGTATGTGGCCCGGTCGCATTGGCGTTCAGGAACAGGTCCTCGGAATGGCCACGCTTGTCCCAGTCCGAGCGCAAAACCACCCATTCCCCGGCATTGATGCTGCCATGCTTGGCCTCCCAGGCCTTCACATGCTCAATTGTCAGCAGAAAATCGGGATCGGCCCCACATTCCTTCGAGAAATCCAGCACATTGACCGGGGCCACCAAGCGCTGCACCGGCAAAGTATCGGTATAGCCATCGGCATAATCCTTGCCGGTGATCCAATGGTGCGGGGCGTCGAAATGCGTGCCCGAATGCTCGCCAACCTTCAGCCAGTTCCAAGCCCAGAACGGCCCGTCCTTGTCATATTCCGAAATCCGGTGAATCTCGATCTTGGGTGTGTCCTTGGCAAAATCCGGCGGCAGCTTCAGCAAAGGCGTGTTCGGCCCCAGCACGCCCGTGCAATCCACCACTTCCACCCCACCCGAGGCCAACATCCCGGCCAGATCGGCCAACGCTTTTGCAGAAGTCATCATCTTCTCCCTTTTCCGCGGTTGCCCCGCCTGAATGATGAATCAGACTAGACAGAATTAAATGCATTTGCAATTATCATGATGTCATTGGGAGGTGACACATGCCAGAAATCTTTGATGCTGTCTTCATTGGCGCCGGCCACAACACGCTTGCGGCGGCGCTGCATCTGGCTGCCAAGGGCTGGAAGGTTGGGTTGTTTGAGCAGGCCGCTGTCGCGGGCGGTGCGGTGAAATCAGGCGAATATACCTTGCCGGGGTTTCGGCATGATTGGGCCGCGATGAACCTTTCCTTGTTCGCGGGATCGGGCTTTGCAAGGCAATATGGGGCTGAATTGGCCTCACATGGCCTTGAGTTTGTTCCAGTTTCCAAACCCTTCGCCTCCGCCTTCCCCGATGGAACCTATTGCGGCGTCAGCACTGATCTGGCCGAAACCACGTCCATGATCGCCGCCCATTCTGCCCAAGATGCAGCGACTTGGGGCCAATTGGTGGCCGCTTTCCCAACCGAGGCTCCGCAGATCTTTGGCCTTCTCGGCAGCCCGATGAAACTATCTGCGCTTGCATCTTTCGGGTTTAAAACACTTCGCGCCAAGGGAATAGGCGGAACGCTTGACCTCTCGCGATTCCTCTTGCAAAGCCCGCGTCAATACTTGGCTCAAACCTTCACATCGCCCAAGGTGCAGGCCATGCTTGCCGCTTGGGGCATGCATCTCGATTTCGCCCCCGACATCGCTGGCGGCGCGCTTTTTCCCTATCTTGAGGGGATGGCTGCGCAGGCCTTTGGCATGGTTCTGGGCAAGGGCGGCGCGGATACAATGATCGGCGCCCTGACCAAGTCGATCATCGCTCGCGGTGGCCATATCGAAACCGGCGCCACCGTCACCCGCATCCAGCATCAGAACGGCAAAGCCTCTGGCATCACCCTGTCAGATGGGCGCGAAATCATCGCGCGCCGAACTGTTATCGCGGGCGTAGCGCCCTGCGCCTTGCCGCGCCTGACTGATACGCAAAGCGATTACGACAAAAAATTGACCAAGTTTGCCCACGCCCCCGGCACCATGATGATCCATCTTGCGCTCTCAGCACTCCCCGATTGGGCCGCGGGTAAGGCCTTGCAATCCTTTGCCTATGTTCACCTTGCCCCCAGCCTGGACCAGATGGCGCGCACATATCAACAGGCCCAAGCGGGTCTTCTCCCCGATGAGCCGATCCTTGTGGTAGGCCAACCCACAACGGTTGACCCCTCCCGCGCGCCAGAGGGCAAGCACATAATCTGGCTGCAGGTTCGCATGGCCCCCGGCACAATCAACGGCGATGCCAAGGGCGAGATCACGGCAACCGATTGGGCGCAGGTGGCCGAGCCCTTCGCCCAACGCGCGCTGGATATCCTTGAGTCCTACGCCCCCGGCACCAGCGCCAAGATCCTTGCCAAACGCGTGGTGCCACCCACGGAACTTGCGTCCGACAATCCCAATCTGGTCGGCGGCGATCAGGTTTGCGGCAGCCACCACCTTGCCCAGCATTTCTATTTTCGTCCCACCCGTGGCCATGCCGATGGCTCTACCCCCATCGCAAATCTGCACCTGACCGGGGCCGCCGTCTGGCCCGGTGCGGGGCTTGGTGCCGGGCCGGGATATCTTTTAGCTCAACGTCTTGCCGGAAAATGAACCAACAACAGGGAACCGAACATGAACCTCAACCGCCGCGCTCTTTTGCAACTTTCCGCCGCCTCGCTCACGCTTTTCGCGGGCCTGCCAACCTTTGCCCAAGCGATTGACGAGCTGGTCATCGCCTATAACGTCAACCTGCCGTCTTGGGACCCAACCGTTGGCCCCTCGGCGGTGAATCCGACCATTCAGGGCCTTTATCAATCGGTGTTCGATCAATACATCTTGCAACAACCCGATCTGAAACCCGCCCCCGGATTGCTGACCGAATGGGGCTGGAACGACGACAAAACTCAAGTCTGGATGACGGTGCGCGAGGGCGTCACCTGGCATGACGGCAGCCCCTTCACGGCCGAGGATGTCGCCTGGAGCCTGACCCGCGCGGCGGATGAGAAAACCGGCAACCCGATCCAGTTCATCTGGTCCACGATCACCAACATCAAGGCCGAGGGCAACAAGGTCACCGCCGATGTCGCGCGGTTCGAGCCGACCATTTTCAAATGGATGTATTTCCTGACCGGCTATGTGCTGCCGAAAACCTATTACGAAAAGGTCGGCGCCGAGGGCTTTGAGGCCGCGCCCATCGGCACCGGCCCCTATATGGTTGATAAATTCGAGCGCAACGCCTTCGTTCGCCTGAAAGCCAACGCCAATTACTGGGGCGGCAAGCCCGAGTTTGATACCGTCACCATCAAATTCGTGACCGACGCCACCGCCCGCGTGGCCGAGGTGGAATCCGGCAACTCACATGTCACCCTTGAAGTGCCCTATGAGGAATATGACCGCCTGAAAGCCACGCTGAACGGCACGGCGATCCCGGTTTCCGATATCGGCATGATTTTCCTCAACGATATCGACGTGATGCTTGATCCCAACGTGCGCAAAGCCGCCGCCCATGCGATCGACAAACAAACGATCATCGACCGGCTGATGTCGGGCTATGGCGTGCCGATTGATACGCTGCAAACCCCGGAATACGAGGCCTATGACGCCTCGATCAAGGTTCCCTATGATCCCGATCTGGCGGTAAAACTGCTGGCAGATTCGGGCTATTCGGTTGAAAAGCCCGTGAAATTCACCATCCAGACCACCAAGGGTTTTAAGCCCAAGGATTACGAGATGATCCAGGCCATTGTGGGCCTGTGGCGCAAAGTCGGCATCGAGGCGGAAATCGAGGTCTATGAAATTGCAAAGCACTACGAGTTGCGCGCGGCCGACAAACTTGCCCCTGCCGCCTTCTACAACTGGGGCAATTCGGTAGGCGATCCCACCACCTCCACCGGCTTTGCGATGTATGGGCCTTCGCCCCATTCGGTCTGGGACGGCCAAGACCTGATCGACATGATCAACCCGCTCTGGGGCGAAAAGGACGAGGCCAAGCGGATTGACGGCTGGAAAAAGGTCGATGCCTTCATTGCCGAAAACGCGCTGGTGATCCCGCTGTTGCAATATGTGCAGCCGATCCTGTCGGCCAAGGGCGTGATTGTGACGCCGCATGCCTCGGGCGCGCTCTTGCCGCAGCTGATGAAGCGGGCGTAAGCTATACCTGCGGCGCCGGGGGTTTCACACCCCCGGACCCCCGTGGGATATTTGTCAGACAGATGAAGCAGGCATATGTCTGCACATAAAGCCGCAGGTCAAGCGGCGCAGGGGGAACGGGCGGAAATGCAGCTATTGAGGGCGATCCTATTGCGCCTTGGCACCACGGCTGTCACCCTTATCGGCGTGGCGCTGATCGTGTTTTTCGTGATCCGCGTGGTGCCGGGCAATCCCATCGCGATGATGTTGCCGCCGGGTGCCACCGATGCCGATATTGCAAGGCTAACAGCGCTTTATGGCTTGGATAAATCCATCCCTCAGCAATTTCTGATCTGGCTTTCGGGCGTTTTGCACGGCGATTTCGGCACCTCGATCACCACCCGCCAACCGGTTTTGGCGCTGGTGCTGTCACGCCTGCCAGCCACGCTAGAGCTGTCGATCATGGCGCTGGTGATGGCCATGATTATGGGCGGCATTATGGCGCTGACGGGGACCGCACAGCGCGGCACTGCCACCGAGGGCGCGATTGATGTCACCAACGGCATGGCCCTTTCGATCCCCGATTTTCTGTGGGGACTGATCCTGATCCTGATGTTTGGCGTGCTGATGCCGATCTTTCACATCTCGGGCCGGGTCACGCCTTCGCTGCAACTGCCCTTTACCAGCAATTTTTATCTCTTCGAATCCCTCTTCCGCCTGCGCTTTGATCTGTGGTTCGACATCGTCAACCATATGTTCCTGCCTGCCTTGGCGCTTGCCATCCCCCTTGCTGCCATAATCGGCCAACTTCTAAAACAAAGCCTTAAGGAAACCATGCATCTGGATTATGTGACCCTCGCCCGGACCAAGGGCTATTCCGAAAACCATGTCATCTTGCGCGAGGCCCTGCCGAATGCGATCCTGCCCACGCTCACGCTTGTGGGTGTGCAATTCACCTTTCTGATCGGCGGCACTGTGATCATCGAGCGGCTGTTTGCCTACGAGGGCCTTGGAAACATGGCGATTGATGCGGTGATCAACCGCGACCTGCCGCTGATTCAGGGCATCGTGATTCTGTTCGCGCTGATCTTCACAACCGTGAACCTCTGCGTTGATCTGACCTATGCCCTGCTGAACCCAAGGCTGCGCCATGCTTGATGCCCGAGGCCTTGCCAAACGCTCGCCCTCGCTGCGGCTGATGCTGTCGGCGGGCTGGCTGACACTCCTGCTTATCGCCGCCCTCGCCGCCCCATTGATCGCGCCCCAAGACCCGCTCGCCCAGGACCTCTTCCTCGGCCGCCTGCCGCCCTTCTGGATGAACGGCACCGAGCCGGGCTTTTACCTTGGCACCGACAGCCTTGGCCGCGACGTGCTGTCTCGCATCCTTTACGGCGCGCGACTGGCCCTAACTGTTGCCCTTATCGCGGGGTCACTGACCTGCCTGATTGGCGCCACTCTTGGCCTTTGCGCCGGTTTCTTGCGCGGCTGGGTTGATATCGTGATTTCACGCTTTATCGACATCTGGATGGCCTTTCCGCCCGTGCTGTTTTCCATCCTGCTGATCGCCGTCCTTGGCCCCGGAATATCCTCAATCATCATCGCCATCGTGGTGATTGACTGGACCCGGTTCGCCCGCGTGATCCGGGCCGAGGCGATGACCCAAGGCGCCATGGATTATGTCGCATCGGCCCAAACCTCTGGCCGCAAACCTTTTTCCACCATGCTGACCGAGATCTTGCCCAACGTATTGCCCACCATCATCGTGCTGCTCACACTTGAAATGGGCATCGCCATTATCGTCGAGGCAATCCTGTCCTTCGTGAACCTGTCGATCTCAACCGACGATCCGACATGGGGCGGCATGATTGCCGAGGGCCGCACGGCGATCCATCAATCGTGGTGGGTGCTGGTGTTTCCGCTGATCACCCTGTTCTTTACCGTCCTCAGCTTTTCGCAATTGGGCGAAGGGCTTAAAGACCGCTACGATCCGGTGCTGCGATGAGTTATCTGGTGATCCGCAACCTCTCGGCCCGGCTGAAACGCACGCCCCATCGCGTGCTGCGCGGCGTCTCTCTTACCGTTGAATCAGGCGAAGTGCGCGGGCTGGTCGGCGAATCCGGTGCTGGTAAATCCATGATCGGCAAGGCGATTCTCGGGACCTTGCCCAATTCAATCGAGATCATCTCGGGCGAAATCGTGCTAGACGGCACCGACCTGCTCAAACTCCCCCCCGTCCAGCGCCGCAGCCTGATCGGAGCCACCTGCGCCCTCATCCCACAAGATCCACTCACCGCCCTGAACCCCTCGCGCCGTATCGGTCCACAAATCACCGACCGGCTGGTCGATATCCTGCACTGGGCGCGCCCCGATGCCGAGGCCCGCGCGCGCCAGCTTTTGGCCGAGGTGCATATCCCCGAGGCCGAGCGCGTGCTGCGCTCTTACCCGCACGAACTGTCCGGCGGCATGCGCCAACGCATCCTGATCGCTTCGGCCTTCGCCGCCGAGCCTAAACTGATCATTGCGGATGAGCCGACTACGGCGCTGGATGTCACCGTGCAAAAGCAAATCCTGAAACTGATCGCCGAGATGCAGGCCCGCCATGGCACTGCCCTGCTGTTTGTCACCCATGACCTTGGCGTTGTCTCCAAAGTCTGCCAAAGCCTGTCGGTGCTTTATTCCGGCCTTGTGCTGGAAGACACCGATATCACACGCTTTTTCGCAGGCCCCGACCACGCCTATTCCCGCGCCCTGCTGGCGGCAACGCCGAAATATACCGATCCTTTCGGCAGCCTCACCCCGGTTCCAGAACAGGTAATCCGCGACACCCAGGCCCAAGTAGCCGCCGCTGACAGGGGCGCAAAATGACAGACCTTTACCGCGTCGAGAACCTCAGCCTGTCGCTGCCCGATCTGAACCGCAAACCACTTTTCGGCGCCGCCCCCCGCATCGAGATTCTGAAAAATCTGAACTTCTCACTTCCCAAAGGCGAAATCCTCGGCATCGTCGGCGGCTCGGGGTCTGGCAAATCCACTTTGGGGCGCGCCATGGTCCGCCTCCTGGAACCTACCGCTGGCCATATCCTGTTTGACGGCACCGACATCACCCATGCCAGTCAAGACCAGCTCCGCCCGCTGCGCCGCCGCTTCCAGATGATCTTCCAAGACCCGATGAGCAGCCTCAACCCCCGCCACACCATCGCACAAATCATCAAAGCCCCGCTCACCCTGCACGGCCTGACAAACCCCGCCCAGCGCGCACTCAAAGCTCTCGATCACGTCGGCCTGCCGCAATCTTTTGCCACCCGCTACCCGCAGGAACTCTCGGGCGGGCAACGCCAACGCGTCGGCATCGCTCGCGCCATCGCCCTGCACCCAGATTTCATCCTTGCCGATGAAATCACCTCGGGGCTCGATGTCTCCTCGCAGGCACAAATCCTCAACCTGCTGGAAACACTGGTCAAAGACCTGAAGTTAACGCTTGCCTTCATCTCGCATGACCTCTCGGTCATCCGTCGCCTCTGCTCTCGCGTCATCGTGCTGCAGCAAGGCGAAATTGTCGAAGAGGCCGAAACCGCCGCGCTCTTCACAGCCCCCAAAGCCGCCTACACCCGCACCCTCCTAGAGGCGATCCCTCTCCCAGACCCCAGCCAACACTGGGTCTGATTTCATCTGTCTGAAAAAAATCCTCGGGAGGGGAATCGCCGCAGGCGATGGGGAGGGCAGACAGCCCTCCCCCCTTACTTGGCCATAAACGCCTCAACCTCGGCCCTTGTGGGCATCGATGCCGCAGCCCCTGCCCGCGTCACCGAAATTCCCGCCACCGCCGCGCCAAAACGCACGGCCGCCTCCACGTCAAACCCTTCGGCCAACCCTACAGCAAAGCCACCATGAAACGCATCCCCCGCACCCGTCGTCTCCACCACCGGCCCCGCCGCCCGCGCGGGCACCAGCACCGACACATCCTTACCGCGATAGAGTGCGCCCTTTTCGCCCAGAGTCATAATCACCGCCCCCACCCCGCGCGCCATCAATGCATCTGCGGCCCGCTCGGCCTCGGCAATGCTGGTCACCGGCAAGCCGGTCAGCAATTCGGCCTCGGTTTCATTCGGCGTCAGAAAATCCACCAAAGCCAGCATCCCATCGTCCAAGGCCTTCGCCGGGGCCGGGTTCAGGATCGTCCTTGCCCCGGCAGCCCGCGCCAGCTCCAACCCCCGCCGTGCCGCCTCCAAGGGCTGCTCCAACTGCACCACAAACACCGAAGCCCCGGCGATCAACGCCTCCTGCGCATCCACATCCGCCACCGACATTCGCCCAACGGCTCCCGGCGCAATGATGATCGCATTGTCGCCAGAGCCATCCTCAACAAAAATAAGCGCAGCCCCAGTGTGGCTTTCGGCATCCTCAATCACCACCGGCTTCACCCCGGCCCCACCCCAAACCCCGCGCGCCATATCGGCAAAGGCATCACGTCCAAGCCGTGTGATAAAGCTCACATCCCCCCCCAACCGCCCTGCCGCCACCGCCTGATTAGAGCCCTTCCCCCCCGGTCCCAAGGCAAAGGAAACACCCTGCAAGGTCTCACCCATTCTGGGTAATCGCGCCGCGCGATAGGTGGTATCGGCAAAAAACCCCCCCAAGATTAAAATGCTCACCCACAACCCCCCGGCCCGATCACCCCCATCCAAAACATCACGCAGCCGTAAAACCGCCGTTCTCCGGTCTGGAT
>CBDUEF010000098.1:0-8542 GCA_965366095.1 uncultured Cypionkella sp.
ATCTCCATCATTTCGGCCCGAAAGGGGCCGGCCCAAGCTCTTGCAGCCTCTTAGCTGTTTATGGCGCCTTGCGACAGACCAAAACCGACAGTTGGATGGGACCAGACGTCGCGTCTAAGCTCTAGCGAGTTAGGCCCGGCACCCAAAGCACATCGTCTTGGCCGTCATTGTTGGCGATACGACCGGCGACAAAGAACCAATCAGACAGCCGGTTAAGGTATTTGACCGCCTCGGTGTTGACCTCTTCCATGGTGGCGAGTTCGACGACCAAGCGCTCGGCGCGACGGCAGACGGTGCGGCAGAGGTGCAGTTGTGCGGCCAAGGGCGAGCCGCCGGGCAGGATGAAACTGCGCAGGGGGGTCAGTTTGGCGTTCATGGCGTCAATTTCATGCTCCAGCCGTTCGACCTGTGCCGCTATCATCCGCAGGGGCGGATATTCGGCGGTGGCGTCCTTGTGCATGTCGGGGGTGCAAAGATCGGCGCCCAGATCGAAAAGATCGTTCGAGATGCGGGCAAGGGCCGCGTCCAGATCACCCGAATGCTGGCGCGCGAGGCCGACGGTGGCGTTGGTTTCATCAACCGTGCCATAGGCGTTGACGCGGGTTGAGTGTTTGGCCACGCGTGCGCCATTGCCCAAAGCGGTTTCGCCAGCGTCACCAGTTTTTGTGTAAATCTTTGAAAGAACGACCATTTCTTATCCTTTACTGCGGAAATAGGCAAAGCCCACGATGATGATCACCGCCACCGCCTGCGCAATGATCCGGTAGCGCATCAGGCGGTTGGAGTGTTTTTTGTTGAACTCGCCGCCCTTGGCAAATGTTCCGATGCCGATCATCAGGATGATCAAGGTCACGAAACAGGCGAGGATGCCAAGGATGAACAGGGGGCTGGTGAACATGATGCCTCGGGGGTTGGCGGTTTGCGGTTGATCTAGGGGCCGTGGCGGAAATTGCGAGGGCGAATGTCGCGTCAGCCCTTGCTGACCGCCCAATCCAACAAGCGCGTGGGCATAATGCGCCGCATCAGGCCGGAAAGATAGGTTGGAAGGGTCACATAATAGCGCGGTTTGGGCCGCGGGCTTTCCAGCGCATGGATCAGCTTGGCGGTGACGGCGCTGGCGGGAAGCTCGAAGCGGTCAGGGCCGCTGGAGGTGTAGAGGCGGCTGCGCAGGGAATCATATTCTGCCTTGCGGGCCGAGTTTTGCCAATCAATCCAGCGCTCGAAATGCGGGATGGCGTTGACGCGGATAGAGCTGGTGATCGGGCCGGGCTCGATCAGGATCACCTTGATGCCGGTGCCCGCCATTTCCAGACGCAGCACATCCGTCAGCCCCTCCATGGCGAATTTGGTGGCCACATAGGCGCCGCGCCATTTGATGCCGACAAGGCCAAGCACCGAGGAACAATTGACAATCCGCCCTTCGCCTTGGGCGCGCATGAGGGGGATCACCCGGCGGGTGAGGTCGTGATAGCCGAAAAGGTTGGTCTCGAAGATCGCGCGCAGGGCGTCGCGGGGCAGGTCTTCGACGGCGCCGGGGCAGGCGAAAGCGCCGTTGTTGAACAGGGCATCTAGGCGGCCTCCGCGGGCGGCAATCTCATCCATGGCTGTGGCAATGCTGGCTTCGTCGTCATAGTCGAGGCGGAAACTTTCCAAGCCTTCGGATCGCAGCCGTTCGCAATCGGACTCTTTGCGGCAGGTGGCAAACACCCGCCAACCGCGCAGGGCCATGGCGCGCGCAGCATCCAGCCCAATGCCCGACGAGCATCCCGTGATCAAAACTATGCGTTGCATCAGGCCCCCAAACCAGCGTTGCGCCCGTTTAGGCCGGGCAAGCGGGGGTTTTCAACCCTATTCGGCCAAAAGCCGGGCGGCAACATAGCCCTCAACCCCGTCACCCTCGATGCGGATCAAAGACCAGCCGTCGGGGCCTTCGCCTTGGGAAACCACCAAAACCGCCTCGCCTTTGGTCAAGCGGTCCAAAACTGCGGTATCGGTGCCGGGCCCCGCGCGCACATTTACCGATTTGGGCAAAACATACATGATAGTCCCAGAAACCGCTGCGGGCAGGTCGCCGGTCTCCGTCTGGACGGCGGTTTGAACCGATGGTTGCACCATAACCGGCGTCTCGGGAACGAAATCGGCTTTGGTGGCAACAGGTGTAGGTTTTGGCACCGAAGCGCTTTCTGCAATCGCCATGGTTTGGCTGGCCAGGGCCGGCAAGGCGTTTTCAGGCATCAAGCCAAAGCGCTGCTGGCCATGGTCTTGGCCTGCAATCAGCATCACCGTGAATAATCCGGCACCAAGAAGAAAACTCAATTTGAACATCTGATACTCACTGACCCATCACACTCAGCTTTTAGCACGGTTCGAACCGAACGCTTGTGGAAAATGCAGACAAAACTTCCCCCCAAGCGTTGGCCCGCGATTTCGCGCTGGACCGTTCGGGCGCTGCATCATACACAACATTCATGTCAGATCAGCCCGACGAGCCCCATATCGAGCCTATGCTCTTGTCCGAGCCGCTGTCGCGCGCCATTGGCGAGCGTTATCTGACCTATGCTTTGTCGACCATCATGCACCGCGCTTTGCCCGATGCGCGTGATGGGTTGAAGCCGGTTCACCGCCGGATTCTCTATGCGATGCGCGAGTTGCGGCTGACGGCGACGGGGGGCTTTCGCAAATCGGCGAAAATCTCGGGCGATGTGATGGGCAACTATCACCCGCATGGCGATATGGCGATTTATGACGCGATGGCGCGCTTGGCGCAAGATTTCAACGTGCGCTATCCGCTGGTGGATGGGCAGGGTAATTTCGGCAATATCGACGGCGATAATCCGGCGGCAAGCCGTTATACCGAGGCGCGGCTGACAGCGATTGCGGAAACCCTGATGGAGGGGTTGACCGAAAACGCGGTTGATTTCCGGCCCAATTACGACGGCACTTTGGAAGAGCCGGTGGTGATGCCGGCGGCCTTTCCGAATCTGTTGGCCAATGGCTCCAGCGGGATTGCGGTGGGCATGGCCACCAATGTGCCGCCGCACAATCTGGATGAGTTGATCATGGGCTGTCATGCCATGATGCGCGACCCGGATATTTCCGTCGAGGCGCTGGTGGCGCTGATCCCCGGCCCGGATTATCCGACGGGCGGCGTGATGATCGAGCCGCGCGAGGTGATCCTTGAGGCCTACCGGACCGGGCGCGGATCGTTGCGGACGCGGGCGAAATGGCATGTCGAGGATCTGGGGCGCGGAACATGGCAGATCATTGTCACCGAAATCCCCTATCAGGTGCAGAAATCCAAGCTGATCGAAAAGCTGGCCGAGTTGATCCAGCTTAAAAAGGTGCCGCTGCTGGCGGATATTCGCGACGAATCGGCTGATGACATCCGGCTGGTGATCGAGCCGCGCTCGCGCACGGTGGAGCCTGAGATGCTGATGGCGGCGCTGTTTCGCAGTTCCGATCTGGAAACGCGGTTCAGCCTGAACATGAACGTGCTGATTGACGGGCGCGTGCCGAAAGTGTGCAGCCTGAAAGAGATTTTGCGGGCGTTTTTGGACCATCGCCGCGACGTTTTGCAGCGCCGCAGCCTGCACCGGATTGAAAAGATTGATCATCGGCTGGAGGTGCTGGAAGGCTTTATCATCACCTTTCTGAACCTTGATCGGGTGATTGATATCATCCGCTATGATGATGACCCCAAAGCCGCCCTGATGTCGGAAGATTGGGGCAAGAGCCATCGCAGGGCCTTGTCGGAAAAGGATTATGTGCCGCCCGTTCGCGGCGAGGGCCAGCTTTCGGACGTGCAGGCCGAGGCGATTTTGAACATGCGCTTGCGGTCGTTGCGGCGGCTGGAAGAGATGGAGTTGATCGCCGAGCGCGACGCCTTGATGCTGGAGCGCGCGGGGCTGGCGGACCTGTTGGAAAGCGACAAACTGCAATGGAAGCAGATCGGGGTCGAGCTGGAGGATATCCGCAAGCGGTTCGGCAAGGATACCGTTTTGGGCCGCAGGCGGACCCAATTTGCCGAAGCGGGCGCGGTGGAAGAGGTGAGTTTCGAGGCGATGATCGAGCGCGAGCCGATCACGGTGATTTGCAGCCAGATGGGCTGGATCCGGGGGCTGAAGGGGCATGTCGATCTGGCGGCCGAGCAGAAATTCAAGGACGGCGACGGGCCGCGCTTCGCCTTCCATGCCGAGACCACCGACAAGATTTTGCTGGTTGGCGCGAATGGGCGATTCTACACGCTGGTGGGCGTGAACCTGCCCGGTGGGCGCGGCATGGGTGAGCCTGTGCGGCTGATGGTTGATCTGCCGAATGATAGCGAGATTGTCGATCTGCAAATCTTCCGCGCCGGGGAAAAGCTGCTGGTGGCGTCCTCGGCGGGGGACGGGTTTATCGTGCCCTCGGATGAGGTTTTGGCGCAGACGCGGGCGGGCAAACAGGTCATGAGCCTTGGCGCGGGAGTGAAAGCGGCGCTGTGCCGGAAGGTTGCGGGCGATAGCGTGGCCGTGGTGGGGGACAACCGCAAGGTGCTGGTGTTCCCCTTGGCCGAGTTGCCGGAAATGGCACGGGGCAAGGGCGTGCGGTTGCAGAAATACAAGGACGGCGGGCTGTCGGATGCGATAACCTTCGAGATGTCGGCCGGCCTGTCGTGGAAAGATCCGGCAGGGCGGACGCGCACCGAATCCGATCTTGCCGAATGGCTGGGCGCGCGGGCGAGTGCGGGCCGGATGGCACCGCGTGGCTTCCCGCGCGACAACAAATTTACCTGAACGCAACGCGCGTTAGACCATCCTGATCGTATCTTTGCCCACAGCCAGCACATAGCCGCGCCGGGCGATGGTTTTGACCAAGAGTTCGGACACCAGTTGATTGCCCAAAGCATCGCGCAGGCGTTTGATTCTTGTGGCCCCGGCGGCCTCATCACAATCGGATTCGTTGCGCCCTGAGATCACCGCCTCGATCTGCGCGCCGGTCAGCACATCGTCATCCATCCGCGCCTCGGCCAAAACCGACAGGGTCTCTATGGCGGCCTCGGTCAGTGCGAATTCCATATCGTTGATATAGACCGCGCGGCCCTCGCGGCTGATCAGCAGCGAGGAGACTTGAATCCCCGAGCGTTGGATCGCGGAAATGCGGCGGTTTAGGCTGATGATGGTGACCAGAAACACCAGCGCCGCCACCATCAACGCGGTGGCAAAAACCAAGAGCACGAAGATCACCGAGCGATAGCTTTGCAGCACCTCGGAAAACGAGGTGCCCGATTGTGCAAGGATTTCCAAAAGCTTGATCTCGGCCCCGGTTTGCAGATCGTTGTTCTCGATGAACAGCCGTTCCACCCGCGCGTTGAAGGCGTTGGCGTCGGGCAGGTTCAGAAACAGAAACACCGCCGCGCCCAGAAGGATCAGCACAATGGCCGCAATGCCGCCCGCCACCACGCGGTTGCCCGCGCGCAAGCTGTCAGTAGCGGAGGAAATAGGTTCCGGCACTTGCTTTCCTTTGATCAAGACCCTCGGGGCCGAATGTGGACACAACATTGAGCAAGGTCCAGCCGTCAGCAGCCAGACGCGGCGCCAATTCGCTGGCGGCGGCCTGTTTGCTGCAATTTGCATCGGAAATCTGCGCCACACCGTAGTGCAGTTTCAAGGGCGGCTCTTGTTTGGCCTTGTAATCGGCATAGCAGTCGGCGGCGGCGGGCATGGCCAATGGGGCCAGCAAAGCCATCGCAAGGATCAGGGGTTTCATGGGCATATGCTCCGTATGAGTTGCAGGCATCCTGAGCAAAACACCGCTGATATTCAATAACCAAGGCGGGTTGGCGCCCGTGTTATCGCCTATCAAGCCGTCGATATTGCTTGGCGAGGGTGGTGGGGGCAGGGTGAACCCATCCCAGACACCCTGCCAACAGGAGGCACCCATGACCACGTCCTTTACGCTTGCTGAAACCCATCACGCCACCCGCCAGACTGTTTCGCCGCGTCCGATTTTTGCTCGGTTGGGGGCCAAGCTGATGACTTTTCTTGTCGCCGCCTCCTTGGTTTTTGGGTCGGCAGCCCCGTCGATGGCCGACAAACGCGGCGACGATCTGGCCAAGGCTTTGGCCGCCGCGCTGATCCTGGGGGCGATCTTGAATGGAATCGACAACAACAATGACAAGGCGAGGGAACCCGTCGACCCGCGGCCCAACCATAGTTGGGGCGGACATGGCAGCAAGCGCGTGCCGTCGGCTTGCGCCATCGAGGTTGATGGCAAGCGGGGACGGACGGCGACGGTCTACACCGAAAGCTGCCTGCGCGATTATGGCTTTAAATATCGCCTGCCCAATTGCGGCTATTCGGTGCGCATCTATGGCAAGCGCGACCAGGTTTATTCCGAGCAATGCTTGGCTGACGCCGGGTTCCGCACCCGCAGCCGCCGCTAAGGTTTTTCGGGCCCTTTGTCCCAAGGGTTCGATTGGGGGCGGAAGGGTGAGCAGCTTTCGCCCCCCTCAAATGCAAACACGCCGGACCAATTGGCCCGGCGTATTTTTTATCAGCCTGCCGTGGTCTCAGGTTGGCAGCACAAAGAACCAATTCGCCCACAAAACCAGAGCCGCCCCGGCGACCAAGGTAAGATAGGGCAGCATCCCTGCTTTGCGCTCGCCAAGATTGTCGTTCTGAACGCCCAGATCAATCAACGCCTCTGGCGGGAATTTGCCGCCGTCCTGGTAGTAATGGCGGAACCAGAACACCGGCAGGATCATCGCGGCAAAGGCAATGCCCGACCACAACGCACCCGAATAGCCCCAAACTTTTGCCCCGGCGCCAAGGAACAGCGCGTTCACAAAGGCCAGCAAAGTGTTGAATCCGATCAGCCAGGTGGGCGCCTTCCAAGGGCGCGGCAGATGGCCCGAATCGACCCGGTGAATCCAGCCCGCATTCAGGTTGAGGAAGTTGAAGGTCAGATAGCCGACGTTTGAAATCGCCAGAACGTAGAAATATCCACCCGCATCCGAGGCCAGCGCCAGCAGGATCAGGTTAAAGCCCAGATCCGTCCACATCGCATTGGTCGGCGCGCCATGGCTGTTCACATGGCTGAGGTATTTCGGCAGCCAGCCATCGCGCGAGCCTTGGTAAAGCGTGCGCGACGAGCCTGCCATCGCCGTCATGATCGCCAGAAACAGCGCCATGATCATCAGGATCACAAAGATCTGGGTGATGATCTTGGACGAGCTGACCATGGAACCAAGCGCTGCGGCGATGCCGGTGCCGTCGACGATACCCGGCTCCAACATGCCAGATGCGCCGAACACGCCCTGGAACGAGAAGGGGATCAGGAAGTAGAACAGCATGCACAAAAGGCCCGAAAAGAAGATCGCCTTGAACGTATCGCGGGCGGGGTCTTTCATTTCGGCGGTGTAGCAGACTGCGGTTTCAAAACCATAGGTGGACCAAGCGGCGATATACATCGCACCAAGGAAAAGCGTCCAACCGCCAACGTTCCAAGACCCAACATCGCCACCATAGCTGACCGATGGCGGCACAATATTGGTGACATTCATGTAATCGATCGAGCCGGTGACGATCGGCACGATTCCCACCAGAACCAACGGTACCAGCACGATCACGGCCAGAACCTTTTGCGCGCCGGCAGTCGAGGCGATGCCCCGGTGCTGAATGGCGAAAATGATCAGCATCAGCATGGCGCCGATGACGAACACGGAATTGAAGTGCAGGGTTCCAAGGCCCGGAATCGGGATATTCACCGCTTCCCAAACCCGGACCACCGGGGTCAAGGCTTCAACTGCGGCGGCAGAGGCCACGGCCTTGATCGCGTCGGGCTCGGTCATGCCGGCATTGTCGGCCAGATGATCAATCACGGCTTGCGATTGGGCGGTGAAATCGGCCGCATGGGCGGCAATCCAGTCCAGCACCGGCTGGCTGTCGGCCAGCGGAATCGGGAACAGCGCGTTCAGGATATAGCCCGCCGCAATGGCGCAACCCAGCGACAGAACCGGCGACCAGGCGAACCAGTTGCACCAGACCGACAGCGGCGCGATCATCTTGGAATAGCGCAGCCAAGCGGTGGCACCATAGATCGAGGCGCCGCCCGATTTGTTGGCAAACATCCCGGCCATTTCGGCATAGGTAAAGGATTGCGAGAACCCCATGATCATCGACAACATCCAGACGACAAACGCCGCCTGACCGGCCACTCCGGCAATTCCGCCGATGGAAAACAGCACCAATGGCGGCACGCCCGCGGCGACCCAAAAGGCCCCTTTCCAATCAAGCGACCGGATAAGTTCTCCGGATCCTTTTTCACTAGACATTCAAGTCTTCCTTTCCCTGTTCGCAAATCGTTTTCGAGTTAGATCTCGATTCTAAAAAATGCCGCAATTTCTGGGGATTCCCCCCTTAGCCGCGACATTCAGACGCAGCGGGAGTGTGCAACATGGCGCTGAAATCCCAAAGCGAAAACATGACTTGTAAGAAAATATATTTCCCAAAAATATCGTATTTTTGCGGATTTCGCACAAGATTTGACGGTTATGACGCTTTTC
>CBDUEF010000099.1:0-8462 GCA_965366095.1 uncultured Cypionkella sp.
GGTCAGCACCGAAAGGCAGGTGGCACCCCCCGCCTCATAGGCGCGGGCGAGGGCGGGGACATCAAAATCTTCGCGGATCAGGCCTTTGGAGGGGCTGGCCTTTTTGATCTCGGCAATCAGCCCGTAACCATTGGCGGCGGCATCGGCCAAGGCGCGGGCAAAGCCGCGCGGAGTGGCGGCGGCGCGGGCGCGGTTTTCAATCTCGGCCAAAGGAATCGCGGCTTTGCGGGCGGCGATTTCTTCGAGCTTATAGGTTTTGATGCGGTCGAGGATGGTGTTCATGTCTTTGACCTAGCCAAGATGGAAGGGGAAGAAAAGGGCCGGGCGGGCGGTCAGGCGTTGGTTATGCGGGCCAAGGCGGCAACTCGGGCTTTTGCCGCACCTGAATCGATCGAGGTGCGAGCCAGTGCGACGCCGTCTTTCAGGTTGGAAACCTTATCGGCCACCATCAAGGCGGCAGCGGCATTGAGCAGCACGGCATCGCGATACGCGCAGGCGGTGCCGTTCAACAAGGCGCGAAAGGCGGTGGCGTTTTCGGCCGGGGTGCCGCCCATGATCGCTTCAAACGGATGCACCGGCAGGCCCGCGTCTTCGGGGTGCAGGGTGAATTCGCGGATTTCGCCGTTTTCCAGTGCTGCCACGGATGTGGGGGCGGCGATGGAAATCTCATCGGTGCCGTCGCCGCCATGCACCAGCCAAGCCTTTTCCGAGCCAAGCGCCAGCAGGGTTTCGGCCATTGGGCGGATCAGATCGGGCGAAAAAGCGCCGGTGAGTTGGCGTTTCACCCCGGCAGGATTGGTCAGCGGGCCAAGGATGTTGAAAATCGTGCGGGTGCCAAGCTCCATCCGCACCGGCATGACGTGGCGGGTGGCGGGGTGGTGCATGGGCGCCATCATAAAGCCGATCCCGGCCTCGGCCAGACATTTCTCCACCACCTCGGGGCCGACCATGACGTTCAGGCCAAGTTCGGTGAGCGCATCCGAAGCCCCTGATTTCGAAGATAAATTGCGGTTGCCGTGTTTGGCGACTGGCACTCCGCAACCGGCCACAACAAAGGCGGTGGCGGTCGAGATGTTGAGCGTGCCCTTGGCATCGCCGCCGGTGCCGACGATGTCCATGGCCCCTAGGGGCGCGCGCACGGGGTTGCATTTGGCGCGCATGACGCTTGCGGCGGCGGCATATTCATCCACCGTTTCGCCGCGCGTGCGCAGCGCCATCAGGAACCCGCCCATTTGTGCGGGGGTGCCTTCGCCGTTGAACAGGGCGGAAAACGCGGCCTCCGCCTCGGCGCGGCTGAGTGGGCGGGTGGCGGCGATGCCGATCAGGGGGCGCAGGACATCGCTCATGCGGGAACCTTTGCGCGGGCGGCGTCAAGAAAGTTCTTCAGCAATTGATGGCCATGTTCCGAGGCGATGGATTCGGGGTGAAACTGCACGCCCTCGATCAGCTTGTCGCGGTGGCGCAGGCCCATGATGGTGCCGTCTTCAAGCCAGGCGGTGACCTCAAGGCAATCGGGCAGGCTTTCGCGTTCGACGACAAGGCTGTGATAGCGGGTGGCGGCGAATGGCGAGGGTAAGCCGTTGAAAATGCCGCCGTTTTTGTGGTGCATCATGCCCATTTTGCCATGCACGATCTCATGGCAGCGCACAACCTTGCCGCCGAACGCCTCGCCGATGGTCTGGTGCCCGAGGCAGACGCCCAAAAGCGGCACATCGGCGGAGGCCGCAGCTTTGGTCAGCGGAATGCAGATGCCCGCCGCAGCCGGATCGCAGGGGCCGGGCGAGAGCACGATCAATTCGGGGCGCATCGCCAGCGCATCCTGCACAGACAGCGCATCATTGCGCACAACGCGCACATCCGCGCCAAGCTCGCCCAGATAGTGGACAAGGTTGTAGGTAAAGCTGTCATAGTTGTCGATCAGAAGCAGCATCTTGCAAGGCCCGTCAGGAAAGGGGATGAAGCGGCAGGCGCATCGGGGTATAGATGGTCAGAGCAGACAGGGGGCGTCAAGGGCAAGTGACGCAGTTAATGGGCGGAGGCGCGGCGTGATCCGGAATTTTGTGGCAGGTGTGGTTTGGGGTGGGGTGGTCGCGGGGCTTGGTCTTGCGGTGATCTCTGAGGTTGCAAAGCTGCCGGGAGAGCAAGAGATCGCGCAGCCTGAGCTGGCCGAGGTTGTCAGCCCCGAGAGCCTGCCTGCGGTGCAGGCCGAGCCGCTGGCGCCGGTTGTTGCCGAGCCGGTGCCTGCTGTTGAAGCGCCTTTGGCGGCGCAGCCAGAGGCACCTGTGGTTGCGGCCCTGACCGAGGCTCCGCTGCAAAGCGATCTGGCCGTGACGGTGCCTGCAGGGGCCGATCCGACGGTGCTGACGCCGGTTCAGCCGACATCGGTTGCGCCACTGCCTGAAAATGCGCCATTTCCGGATCTGGCCCCGCTGGCCGAGGCCGCCCCGCAAGCCGAGGCACAGGTGCCGCCGCAGGTTTTGGCGCAGGCCCCCGATGTGGTGGCCGAGGCTCCGCAAAGCATGGTGGCGCCCGAAGTGGCGCAGGATATCGCCCCGGTGGAACCCGCAGCCGTGCCCGGTCTGGACGTGTCGCCCTCGACCTCCGAGGCGCGGCCCGCATTGGCCGAATTGCCGCAACCGCTCGCGCCCGAGGTGAAAGAGGTGTTGTTGCAGCCCAGCCCCGAGGCGGCGCCGATGGCCGTGACGCCAGAGCCCTTGCCGCAGATCGGGGCGCAAGCGGCACAGGACCCGGCGGCCTTGCCTCAGATCGAGGCGGCCCCAGATTTGCAGCCCGCGCCCGAAACGGTAACGGTTGATCCGGGCTTGCCCAAACTGGCGGACCGAAACCAGCCCGCAATGATGCAGCCCGATGCGGCCCTGCCTTCGGCAACCAGTGACGGGAGCTTGCCGCAGATTGGCAAGGAAGTGGCCCCGACGGAGGATCAAGCCAATGCCATTCCCGACCATCTGATGCGGCTGCCGCGCTATGCGCGCAATTATATCGCCGAGGGCGACAAGCCGCGTTTTGCCGTGGTGTTGATTGACAACGGCAGCGCCGATCTGGACCGGGCCAAGCTGGCCGCCTTGCCCTTTGCGGTAACTTTTGCGATTGATCCTTTGGCCGCCAATGCCACCGAGGCCGAAACGATCTACCGGGCCGGCGGGCAAGAGGTGGTGATCCTGGCCAATGGCATTCCCGAAGGGGCAACGCCGGCCGATCTGGAGCAAAGCCTGCAGACCATTTCGGCAGCCCTGCCCGAGTCGGTTGCGCTGCTTGATCTGGACAGCGGCGGGTTTCAGAACAATCGCGCGCTGGCAAGTCAGGTGGTCAGCATTCTCAAGGCGCAGGGGCGCGGAATGTTGACCTATGACAAGGGCTTGAATGCCGCCGATCAGGAGGCACGGCGCGAAGACCTGCCCGCGGCCAAGGTGTTTCGCATGATCGACGGCGGCAATGAAGAGGCCCCGGTGATCCGCCGCTATCTGGACCGCGCAGCCTTCAAGGCGGCGCAAGACGGGCATGTGGTGGTTGTGGGTCACACCCGGCCCGAAACCATCACCGCCTTGCTGGAATGGACGGTTGAAGGGCGCGCGGCCTCGGTCTCGATGGCGCCAGCTTCGGCGGTGATGCAGGCCAATTAGGGCGCGGTGAAACAGGCGTCACGCTGCCGGCAAAGCGGGTTCGGCGGGCAGCGTGAAAAGCGGTTTATCCGGCGTTGCCGCGACGGGCGAATTTGCCTGCGTCTTCGGCCGCGCGGCGCAGGGCGAGGGATTTGTTGACGGTTTCCTGAAACTCGGCTTCCGGGTCGGAATCATAGACCACGCCCCCCCCGGCCTGAATATAGAGGGTTTGGTCTTTCAACACGGCAGTGCGCAGGGCGATGCAGAAATCCATCTCGCCATTGGCGGCAAAATAGCCGACGCCGCCGCCGTAAAGCCCGCGCTTTTCGGGTTCCAGCTCGTCGATGATCTCCATCGCGCGCACCTTTGGCGCACCGGACACGGTGCCAGCGGGCAGGCCCGCAAGCAGGGCCGAAAGCGCGTCTTCGCCATCGGCAATCTCGCCCACCACGTTTGAGACGATGTGCATGACGTGGCTGTAACGCTCGATGGTGAATTGTTCGGTGGGTCTCACGGTGCCGATTTTGGCAACGCGGCCCACGTCATTGCGCCCCAGATCCAGCAGCATCAGGTGTTCGGCGAGTTCCTTTTTATCGGCCAGAAGATCAAGTTCCAGCGCGCGGTCTTCCTCGGGGGTGGCACCGCGTTTGCGGGTGCCTGCGATGGGGCGCACGGTGACTTCGCCGTCGCGCAGGCGAACCAGAATCTCGGGGCTGGCGCCGACAACCTGAAAGCCGCCGAAGTTGAAAAAGAACATGAAGGGCGAGGGGTTGGTGCGGCGTAAGCTGCGATAAAAGGCGAAAGGGGGCAACTCGAAGCGTTGTGCCCAGCGTTGGCTGGGCACCACCTGAAAGATGTCACCGGCGCGGATGTAATCCTTGGCCTTTTCGACGGCGGATTTATAGCCCTCATGGGTGAAGTTTGAGCGCGCCTCGCCCACAGGTGCTGCCTCGCCCAGATCGCGGGGCAGGGGGGCGGCGCGGTCAAGATCGCGCAAGCTGTCCATCACGCGCTCGGCCGCCTGGGCGTAGGCGGCGCGGGCAGACAGGCCAGAGGCGGCCCAAGCGGGGGCGACGATGGTGACTTCGCCCTTCACGCCGTCAAGCACCGCCACCACCGAGGGGCGCAGCAGCACGGCATCGGGCAGGCCGATGGGATCGGGGTTGACGTTGGGCAAATGCTCGACAAGGCGGATCATGTCATAGCCAAGATAGCCAAAGAGGCCAGCGGCCACCGGGGGCAGGCCCTCGGGCATGGTGATGCGGCATTCCGCCAGCAGGGCGCGCAGGCTGTCGAGCGGGGCTTTGGCTTCGGGCACAAAGGCCTGCGGATCAAAGCGGGCGTCGCGGTTGATCTCGGCTTGCGTGCCGTGGCTGCGCCAGATCAGATCGGGTTTCATGCCGACGATGGAATAGCGGCCACGCACCTCGCCGCCCGTCACCGATTCCAGCATGAAGGTATCGGCGCGGGCCTCGCCCAGTTTCAGCATCAGCGAGACGGGGGTATCAAGATCGGCGGCAAGGCGGGCGTAAACCAGTTGGTTTTCGCCGCGGTTCCAAGCCTTGGCGAAGGTCTCATAAGAGGGGTCGAGTTTCATCCTGACCTCAGCGGAATTGCGCGTGAACGGCGTTGATCACGGCCTGATCCAGCGTGATCCCGGCCTCGGAGGTCAGGGCGTTGGAATAGAGGGTGAAGGCATCGGTCGAGATGGCCTGTTGCACCCCGGTGGCCATGGTTTCGCGCTCTGCCTTGGCGTTGTCGCCTTCGGTGGCGGCGGCGGTGATGCTGTCAAGCCGCAAAAGGGCAGTGAAGCCCGGCCCCTCGATCACTTGCAAATCCTGGGGTTTGAGGGCGAACACCGCCTCAATCAGGCTGGCGGGCGCGCCTTCGACAAAGCTGCGGCGATTGGCGTCGGTGGTTTTGGTCACGGTGCCATAGGCATCAAGTGCGGCACCCCCCTCGACGGCGGCTTTGATGGTTGTGGCGTGATCGCCCAAGGCTTTGGCAAGGGCTGCGGCGGTCCAGGCCTCGACCAGTTTGTCATGCACCTGATCCATCGGGCGTGCGGTTGCGGGCACGGTGCTGTCGACGCGCAAGACCACAAGGCCGCCGTCATCAATCAAGATGGCTTGGGCGTAATCGCCCTCGGCCATTTTATCGGCGGCTTTGCGAAAGGCGGGATAGGCGGCGATGGGATCATTGTCATCGGCGCTGGCGGCGTAATCGGTGGTGGCGATCTTGAGGCCCTGCTCTTTGGCCACATCCTCGATGGTGCCGCCCCCGGCCAGCGCATCATCCACCGCATTCACCTTGTCGGCAATGGCGCGGCGGGCGGCGTCGGTTTGCAATTCGGTCAAGAGGGCGGGTTTGGCGGCGTCGAATGTGGTGTTTTGGGCGGCAAGAACCGCATTCATCCGAAACAGCGCCGGGCCAAGATCAGACATGAAGGGGCCAACAATGCCCGGTGAGGCCAGCGCAAAAACCGCTTCCCCCGCAGCGCCAAGATCGGATTTCGACACATCGCCAAGATCGATATCATCCAGCGTCAGCTTGCGCTCGGCCACCAGTGCCTCAAAGGTTTCGCCGGCATCAAGCCGGGCTTTGGCGGCGCTGGCCTCGGCCTCGGTGCCAAACACCAGCCGCTCGACCAGCCGCTTTTCGGGGATCTGAAACTCGGACAGGCGGGAGTTGTAGGCCTCTTGCAGCGCCTTGTCGTCGATGGGCATGGTTTGCGCCAGATCGTCGGGCAGCAGTTCGGCATAGGTAATGCGCTTGGCCTCGGGGCGGGTGAAGGTGGCGATATTGGCGTCGTAATAGGTTTTCAGATCGGCATCGAAAGGCGCGGGCAGAGGGGTTGCAAGATCGGCCTCGGTCAGGCGCAACAAGGAATAGCTGCGCTTTTCACCGTCATAGGCGTAAAGCGTATCGATCAGCGTGGCCGGGGCGACAAAGCCGCCAACCACAGCGCCTTGAAGGATGGTGCGCGACAGATCGGCGCGCAGGCCCGACTCGAAGGCGGATTCGGTCATGCCATTGCGTTGCAGGGCCTGCCGATAGGTCTCGCGGTCAAAGCTGCCAGCGGTGGAGTGAAACGCGTTCATGCCCGAAATTTGATTGGCCACCACGGCATCGCCAACCGAAATCCCGATCCGCTCATTCTCGTTGTCGATTGCGGCGCGGGTGATCACCTGTTGCAAGACCTGACGGTCAAGGCCAAGGGCCTGCGCCTGTGGCAGGCCGATCTGCTGGCCGATCTGGGCGGAAAAGGCGCTGATTTCTTGTTTCAACGCGCGGGCGTAATCACTGGCGTCGATCTCGCGGGTGCCAACCTTGCCAATGCTTTGAGTGCCGCCGCCGAAGTTCGTCACCCCAAAGCCGCCCAAGCCGCCGATGATCATGGCCATCAGCACCCAAGCCAGCACGGAGGCTCCGCGTTTTTTCTTCGGGGCGTCGGTTTCGGGGGCTTTGGCCATGGTGGATCAGTCCTTGGATGGTTCGCCCGCTTGTCTATGCGGTTGCGGGTGAGGGGGCAAGATGGGCTTAGGGGCGAAAGGCGGCAAGGCGGTTGAACATTTCGGCAATGCCTGCGGCGTCGACATTGGCAAAGGCAATGCGCAATTCGCGCGCGCCAGCCGGATCGCCCGCAGGCCGGAACATGGTACCGGGCAGCATCAGCAGTGAGGCATCGGCCACAAGGCGTTTGCAAAGCTGATCCGACGGCATTGCAAAGGGATGCTCGACATAGGCGAAATAGGCGCCGCAGCCGAGGAGTTTCCAATCGGGCAGGGCCGAAAACCCTGCCACCATCGCAGCCTTGCGAGCAAGGATTTCGGCGCGCTCGCCCGCGACCCATTCGGCCAGATTCTGCATCCCCCAAAGAGCGGCGATCTGGCCCAATTGGCCGGGGCAGATGGCGACGGTATCAAGGAATTTCTCAACCTCGGCCAGACGGGCGGTTGAGGCGACAATGGCGCCAACGCGGTGGCCGGTCAGGCGGTAGGCCTTGGAGAAAGAGTAAAGCTGGATCAGGCTGTCGTCCCAATTGGGATCCGTGAACAGCTCGTGCGGGCGACCGCCGGTCAGGGCCGAGTGGCGGCTGTCAAAATCGCGGTAGGTTTCATCGACGATCAGCGCAAGGCCTCTGCTGCGCGCCAGATCGCGGAAAGCGGCCAAGGTTTCGGCAGGATATTCGACCCCGCCGGGATTGTTGGGCGAGACCAGCACGATGGCGCGGGTTTTTGGCGTGATGGCGGCGGCGGCATCTGCGGCGCGCGGGATCAGGCCGGGGCCGGGTTGCAGTGGCACACAGGTGATGCCCTGCATGTCGAGCCACATTTTATGGTTAAAATACCATGGGGCTGGCAAGATCACCTCATCGCCTGCCCCCGCCAGAGTGGCGATGGCGGCGGCAAAGGCCTGATTGCAGCCTTGGGTGATCGCGGTTTGATCGGCGCGCACAGGGCCGCCATAGACTTGCGACCATTGTTTGGCGATTTCGGTGCGCAGGGCGGGCAGGCCCAGCACCGGGCCGTAAAGATGCGCATCCGGGTTGTGCAATGCCGCATCGGCCAGCGCCTGACGCAGGCCCAGCGGCGGGCTGTCGACCGGGGCGGCTTGGCTGACATTGATCAGCGGACGATGGGCGGGGAATGTCACACCATCGAGCCAACGCCGCGCCTCCATCACCGGCGGGGTGAAGGTGGCGGCCATGGCGGGATTGAGGGGATGGGTCATTGGCAGGCTCCGGGTTTGCGCGCCAGATCGCGGAAAGCGGGCAAGGGTTCGGCAGGATATTCGACCCCGCCGGGATTGTTTGGCGAGACCAGCACGATAGCGCGGGGT
>CBDUEF010000100.1:0-8398 GCA_965366095.1 uncultured Cypionkella sp.
CCGATAACCCATCGAGAGAAAACCACTCAAGACGGCCCTCACCGCAGGTTTACTGTCGGAACGTGAAAGATGGATATACAAAGTAGGTCCGAATGCTGCTGCAATCCGGTCCACATCGCTCATATGACCCGGCAAGATAAGGTCCAATTGCTGCATGAAGTAGTCGAAGCTACCACGCTGCATACGCAGTCCAAAAACGTTTGTATCGCCTTTGCCACGCGCCACTGCAGAATTGAAGATAGCCCGTAGGGCTTCTTGTTTCGATGTGAAATCGGTCTCTTTCAGCCCGTAGTCATCCAGCCAGTCATGGCATGACGACGAATGAAAGTGCGAGTCAGGGTCTCCTGCAATATTTGTCCCAGCAAGCAATTTGCAAAGTAGCGTGCTGCCACTGCGTGGAGCGGTACAGATCATGTAGGATCGAAAAGATGCGTTTGTCACGACTGGATGCTTTCACTTTTTTCCAATCCATAGCAGTCAATCAAGAGTAACGCAGCATTGGTCAAAATGAACTTAAAACGAATATTCACGATCTTCCAAAAACCACCGTTTTAGGAACGCCACGAATCCGCCCCCTCACCCCCGCAAATACCGCACCAGCGCTTGCGTTGAGCCATCCTTGCCCGCCATATCCTCGCAGCCCTCAAGGATCGGTTGCAGGGCCAGCGCCAGTTCCTTGCCCAGTTCTACCCCCCATTGATCATAGGAATTGATCCCCAAAACCACGCCTTCCACAAACACCCGATGCTCATAAAGGGCGATGATCTGCCCCAACACATGCGGGGTCAGTTTGGGGTAAACCAGCGTGGTCGAGGGGCGGTTGCCCGCGAACACCCGATGCCGGGCTTGGCGGTCCAACTCCGCCCCGGTCAGACCCTTTTTCGCCATGATCGCGGTGGCCTCGGCCAAAGAGCGGCCCCGCATCAAGGCCTCGGATTGGGCTAAGCAATTGGACATCAACAGCAAATGCTGATGCGCAAGCTCTTGCCCCTCGCGCGCCACCATGAACTCGCAAGGCACCACCCGCGTGCCCTGATGGATCAGTTGGTAAAACGCGTGCTGGCCATTGGTGCCCGGCTCGCCCCAGACCACCGGCCCCGAGTGCACCGTGAGCGACGAGCCGTCCATCGCCACCGATTTGCCGTTCGATTCCATCTCAAGTTGTTGCAAATAGGCGGGCAGGCGCGACAAACGCTGCTCATAGGGCAGCACGGCGCGGGTGGCGTAATCGCAAATCTGGTTGTGCCAGATTCCCACCGCCGCCAGCAACACCGGCAGGTTCTCGGCCAAGGGTGCTGCGATAAAATGCCGGTCCATCTCGCGCGCACCGGCCAGAAAATCGCGGAAATGCGCCGGGCCAACCGCCAGCATCACCCCCATGCCAATCGGCCCCCACAGCGAATAGCGCCCGCCGACCCAATCCTCAAAACCGAACACGCGATCGGGCGCAATCCCGAACGCCGCCGTCTTTTCCGCCGAAGTCGACAGCGCCACGAACTGCGCTGCAGGATCGGCCAGGCTTTGCGCCATCCAATCGCGCGCGGTCTGGGCATTGGTCATCGTTTCAATGGTGGTAAAGGTTTTCGAAGCCACGATCACCAGCGTCGTCGCCGGATCAATCCCTTGCAATGTATCGGCAATATGCGCGCCGTCCACGTTCGAGACATAATGCACCCGCGGCCCGTCATGGTAAGGCGCCAGCGCCAAAGTCGCCATCGCCGGGCCGAGATCAGAGCCGCCGATGCCGATATTGATCACATCGGTGATCGCCCCGCCCTGCCCGCGAAACCGCCCCGCGCGCACGTCATCGGCAAAGCCAGACATCCGCGCCAAAGTCGCCTGCACCTCGGGCACCACATCAACGCCGTCGACCGTGATCACATCGCCAACGCCCGCCCGCAGCGCCGTATGCAGCACCGCGCGGCCCTCGGTTTCATTGATCCGCACGCCCGAAAACATCGCCGCGCGCTTGGCCGCAAGGCCCGAGCGCTCCACCAGCTCCAGCAGCAACGCCTTGCCCACCACATCAATATTGGTCTTGGAATAATCAAGCCGCATCTCGTTCAACGCGGCCGTAAACGCCTCTGCCCGCCCCGCATCGTCAAATAGCCCAAGGATCGACCGCCCGGCCACCTGCGCATGATGGGTCCGCAACGCCTGCCATTTATCGCTCATCATTCACTCCGCCCAATGCACGGTTGCTTCACCCAAGATCGCCTTCACCGGCGCCTCAAGCACCGTCAGCCCCGCCGCCCGCTCAAGGGCTGCGCGTTTCGCGGCCCCGGTGATCAACAGATGAATATGCGTGGCCCCGGCCAGAACCGGGGCTGTCAGGGTCAGGCGCGGCTCGCCCGCAGCTTCCGCCCGCATCGGCATCAAGATCGGCGCATCCGGCGCCAGCGCCGCCGCCAACCGATCGCCGCCCGGAAACAGGCTCGCCGTGTGCATATCCTCGCCCATTCCCAACAGCAGAACCGAGATCGGCAAGTGCGGCGCTATTTGTGCAGACAATTCCTCCACCGCCTCTTCGGGCACATCCGTCGGCGCATACATCGGCAACAGTGTCGCCGCCGCTGCCTTGTCGCGCAACAGCCGCGCCCGCAGCAACCGCCCGTTCGAGCGATCCGAATCTTCGGCCACCCACCGCTCATCATTTGGAACGATCACAACCTTCGACCAATCCAGACCGATCCCGCAGAGCATGTCAAACACCGGCCCCGGAGAACTCCCCCCCGGCACCGATAGCAGCGCGCGCCCTTCGCGGTTCAACACCTCGTTCAGCTGGCTGGTGATGGCCCCCACCACTCCCAGAACCAAAGCCTCATGGTCAGGATAGTCGATGAAATTCATTCCTTTATCTCCCGCCAACGCCGTCCGTCACGATGCATCAGACGCAGCGCATCTTCTGGGCCCGACGATCCTGGATCATAGGCTTGGGGCCCCTCGCCCCGTGCCTCCCAACCTTGGATGATCGGATCGGTCCAGCCCCAGGCCGCCTCGACCTCATCGCCGCGCATGAACAGCGTCTGATTGCCCCGGATCACATCCATGATCAGCCGCTCATAGGCGTCGGGGATATCCTCGGCTGCCTCACCCAAGGCCTCGGCAAACGACATATCCAGCGGCACTTGGGTCAAACGCATACCACCCGGCCCCGGTTCCTTGATCATCACCATCAGGTTCATGCCCTCATTGGGCTGCAAACGGATCACCAGAACATTCTCGCGCCAGCCCTTGGCATCGTCGAAAATCGAATGCGGCGGCTCCTTGAAGGTGATCGCAATCTCGCTGGTGCGGGCGCGCAAGCGCTTGCCGGTGCGCATATAAAACGGCGTGCCCTGCCAGCGCCAGTTCGAGATATTCACCTTCAGCGCGATATAACTCTCGGTGCTGCTGTCGGGATTTTCGCTGTCGGCGATATAGCCCGCCTCCTCCTTGCCGGCCAGATACTGCCCGCGCACGATGTCATCAGGCTTTACCGGATCAAGGGCCCGGATCACTTTCAGCTTTTCATCGCGCACCGCATCCGGGTCAAAGTGATAGGGCGGCTCCATCGCGATCAGGCACAGCAATTGCATCATATGGTTCTGCACCATATCACGCATCGCGCCCGAGGTATCATAATAGGCCCCGCGCCCATTCACCCCGACGGTTTCGGCCACGGTGATCTGCACATGATCGACATATTCCGATTTCCACAGCGGCTCGAACAGGATGTTGGCGAAACGCACCGCCATCAGGTTTTGCACGGTTTCCTTGCCCAGATAGTGATCAATCCGGTAAATCTGCGCTTCGGTGAAATGCCGCGCCAGCACCGCGTTCAACTCCTTGGCCGAGGCCAGATCGCGCCCGAACGGCTTTTCCACCACGATCCGGCTCCAGGCATCGGTAATGCTATGCGCCGTCAGCCGTTCGGCCAAGGCGCCAAACAAGGATGGGGCAACCGAGAAGTAAAACGCCTGCACCACATTTTCCCGCCGCAGCGCCTTCAAAGCAGACCAGCCGTTTTCGCCGGTTGCGTCAATCGTCACATAGAAAATTCGCTCTAGAAAGGCCGCAAGAGCGGCCTTGTCCTGCCGATCCTTGGGAACGAATTCGGCAATGGATTGGCCCACTTGCTCGCGAAATTGCGCCTCGGTCAGGTCAGCGCGCGCGGCCCCGATGATCCGGCTGTCCTCGGGCATCTGGCCACCCAGAAAGCGGCGATACAGCCCCGGCAGAATCTTGCGCCGCGCCAGATCGCCGGTGCCGCCAAAGATCACCAGATCAAAGACATCAACTGGAATGACTCGCGAAACCATAACTTTTCCCGTCAATTTTGGGCGCCCCGTTAGCGCTAACGATGCTCTTCAAGGGCCGCTTTTAACGCCGCCATAGGCCCAAGTCTAGCATTGCTTTGCCGCTGCACAAAACCCCACAGCGGCTCAGGCGTCGTCAATTGCCAGCCACCTGACCCGCCGCAACCCCGGTTCGGCGGCCATCCGCTGAACCGCCTGATCCAGCATTTGCTCGGTCATGCCCTCGGCGCTGACCACTGCCGACAGCTCCAACCCATCCTCGCCCGGTTGCGCCGCAATCTCGGAGATATGCAAACCGCCAATGGTCAGCACCCGCAAGATCAAGCCCCGCATCGCCGCTTCTTCGGCCAGCGCGCAGGTCAAGATCACGCGATAGCTGCGCATGATCGGCACCCCGGCCTTGGTGTGGCGCTTTAGCCAGCGCACCAAGGGCCGCAGGCCCAGATTGATAAACACCACCATCGCCGTCATCAGCACCGCAAAGGGCCAGGCCCCGATTCCCGCCAAAAGGCCCACCCCGGCCGCGCACCACAAGGTTGCCGCCGTGTTCAGCCCATGCACGCTGAACCCATCGCGAAAGATGATCCCGGCCCCCAGAAAGCCGATGCCCGAAACCACCTGCGCCGCCACCCGGCTGGGGCTGGCATCATGCTCGACCTGCTGGCTAAAGATCACGAAGCAGGCCGCCCCCAGCGCCACCAAAGCATTGGTCCGCAGCCCGGCCATCCGCTGGCGCACCTGCCGCTCCGAGCCGATGACTGACCCGCAAGCCACCGCCACCGCCATATTTATCGCCGCTGCATCCAATCCGATCATCGCGCCCCCCTTGCAACTGTCTGTCACCGCCAACACGGCGCTTGCCACTTCGTCGCCCATAAGCCCGCCTGAACGCTAATGGATCAAGCGCATGTGGTCTATCGCCATTCTATGGCCCCGCCGCTGCGGACAATTGCGCAGCGCAGGGCATTGGGTCACTCTCGGGCAACAGACCCTGGGCACTGAAACGGCATCAGGCCCGCAAAGCCCAGAAAGGCGAACCATGACAGCCCAGCCAGCAACACGCCCCACGGGTGGCATCGTGCTTGCCATCACCTTTCAATATTACCGCAATCTTCCCATCGCCATGGCGTTTTACGAAAACATCCTTGGCCTAAAGTTGGCCATCGACCAAGGCTGGTCCAAGATTTACCGCATCGACGGGCAGGCCCATATCGGCCTTGTGGACGAATCGCGCGGCATGCAAAACTGGGCCGAGGCCAAAACCGTGCAGCTATGCCTGCGTGTGCCCGATGTCGATGCCTGGTATGATTGGGCCGCCGCCAACAAGGTGCCCGCTCTGTCAGAAATGTTTGACAGCGCAGAATTGGGCATCCGCGCCTTTGTGATGGAGGATCCCGAAGGCTATCAGATCGAGGTGCAAACCGCCAAGCCGGGGCACTGATCTTAATCTAACTTATCAACACCCTGAGGCAACACCTTGCCAATGTTTAAAATTCCAATCGGATCAAGTGCCGCCTTGATCCGGCGCATCGCAGCAATTTCCGCATCCGAGCGCGAATAATGCAGCCAGGGCCGTTTCAACGTGCCAATCCCATGTTCCGCCGAAACCGAGCCACCAAACCGGCGCAACACATCATAGGCAACCTTTTCAACCCCATGCACATCTTTGCCGCTGATATCAGGCGGTTGCAGCGCGATATGCAGATTGCCATCGCCAATATGGCCAAAAAACTCAACCCTTGCGGTTGGATATTCCGCTTTCAGCCCCAACCGCACCGCTTCGGCATAATCGCCCATGCTGCCGGTCGGCAGGCTGATATCCAGATTCAACATCCCCGGCATCAGCCTTTCGGTATGATAGCCCTCGCGCACAGACCAAAACGCCCGCGCTTCCTTGTCCGATTGCGCGATCAGCGCGTCTTGCAAAATGCCGCGCTCCAATCCAACCCCGAGCAGCGCCTCAAAACCCGCCGCATCCGACCCATCACTTTCGCTTTCCAAGATCACCGCAAAGGCTGGCGCTTGGCCAAACAGGCGCAGCCCCTCTGCCTCTTGGTTCAGTGCGAAATAGCCCTGCCACATCGCCTCAAAGGCCGACAGCCCTGGCAAACCGCCCCGCACCAGCGCCAACAATGCCAGCACATCCTCAAACCGCGCCAACGCACACAGCGCCGTCAACCGCGCACGCGGCAAGGGCCGCAGCCGGATCACCGCGCGGGTGATCACCGCCAAACTGCCTTCTGATCCCGCCAAAAGCTGGGTCAGCGCATAGCCGGTGTTGTCCTTGGCCGAAGTGTTCAGATGGCTGATCACCGTGCCATCGGCCAGCACCGCCTCGATCCCCAACAGGTTCTCGCGCATCATGCCGTGGCGGATCACCCGCACGCCGCCCGCATTGGTGGCAATCATCCCGCCAATGCGCGCCGATCCGCGCGCCCCCAGATCAACCGGGAACAGAAACCCTGCCCGCTCTGCCGCCTCTTGCGCGGTTTGCAAGATCACACCCGCGCCCAGCGTCATGCACCCGGCCTGCGCATCAATCGCCTCGATCTGGTCCAGCCGCGCCAGCGACAACGCGATATCGCCCGGCCCCGGATTGCCACCGCCCGCAAGCCCGGTCATACCGCCCTGCGGCACCACGCCTTGCCCATAGCGGCTGCAAATACGCAGCGCCGTCGATACCTCATCCACATCGCGGGGCCGCAACACCGCAATCGGCAGATGCGCGCCGGTGCCGCTGGCATCCGAGCGCGCAGCTTCCAATCCCGCCGCCTCAACAACCACCGCGCCCACAGACAGCGCGGCGGTCAATTCCGCAATCAGGCTCATGCCGCCTCGCGCCGCAACGCCTGCGCCATGCAATGAATCCCGCCGCCGGTTTTCGAGATTTCCTGCATATCCACCGCCGCCACCTCAAAGCCGCGCGCGCGCAGCTGATCAATCAGGGTTTTCGACGAGGTTGGCGCAATCACGCGGTCGCGGCCCAAGGACATGAAATTGCAGCCCAAAGCCATGGTGTCACGGAAGGGCACGTCGATGATCTCATGCCCTTTTCCTTTCAGCCAATCGACGATTCCCGGCTCGGTGCAATCAAGGCACACGGCCGTCAGCTTTTCGGCAATCGGCACCACCATCAGATCAATATGCACATAATATTCGTCGATAAAGGCCAGCCGCACCTCCCAGCCCTCGGCCTCAAACCAGCCCTGCACCTGCCGCGCGCCCTCTTCCTGGGTGCGCGCACCGCCACAGCCGATCAAAACGCAACCGTCCTCGATCACATTGAAATCGCCGCCCTCAAAGGTGCCTGCTGTCACCATGTCATAAATCGGGATGCCCAATTGTTCATAGCTGCGAATCGCCGCGTAATTCTCGCCCCGCCGCCACCACTGCGCCATTGCCGTGATGATCGCCCCGTAAGGCGTCATCACCGAGGAATCGCGCGCATAAACCTGCATCGGCAACTCGCTTTGCGGCGTGTGCATATGCACTTTCACGCCAAAATGCTGATAGGCCGAAACCAGTTCCGCATGCTGCGCCTGTGCCACCTGAATGTTGCAAGGCGCCTCGCGCAGGTGCTTGCGCGACAGGCTCGAGGTGGACAGATGCCGCAGATGCGCGGGCGAGCCCAGCAAGACATCAACCAGCGGATCGGTCTCATTGGCAAAGCCCCAGCCCTTCAGGCGCGGGGTATTGCCCCCCGGCAAACGGCGTTGCAGGCTGAAGTCATTCATTTTTTTCAGATCACTCATGGGCTGTCCTTTCAAGCGCCGGGCATGGCAGAGGGGATCCACCAATCGCGCCCGCGCGGGGTTGTTACATATTCAGGCCAACGGAAATGGATTGGGGCCTCATAATCGCAAAGTGGGGCCACCCAATCGCTGCCGCCCACCCCGCCGCCGGTGCGCGCGTTGAATTCTTCCATCGCCGCGTCGCGGGCGGATTTATCCTCCAAGAGCCGCAGGGCCGAGAGCGCCAGCACCTTGGCCGCCACCTGCACCATCGGATCAATCGTCGCCGGTATGCCGCCAAGCGCGTTCATCACCCAGGCCGGATAGGCCCCACCCTTCGATTTCAACGCCGGGCGCGCGATGTAGAAC
>CBDUEF010000101.1:0-8379 GCA_965366095.1 uncultured Cypionkella sp.
CATCAACACCGAACCCAAAGATATGTATCTGAGCCGGGTAACCGCAAAGAACGCCGGTATCCCTGACTCTGTGCCCGCGATGAACGTCAATCGGCTCTGTGGCTCTGGGGCGCAGGCCATTGTTTCGGCCATGCAAATGCTGGCCTTTGGCGATGCCGATTTCGCCTTGGCCGGCGGTGCCGAATGCATGAGCCGCTCGCCCTATGCCCTGACTGCCGCGCGCTGGGGCCAAAAGATGGGCGACACCCGCGCGCTTGACATGATGACCGGGGCGCTGACCTGTCCTTTTGGCACCGGGCATATGGGTGTGACGGCGGAAAACGTGGCAGCCCAACACGGCATTTCGCGCCAAGATCAAGATGCCTTTGCCCTGCAAAGCCAGCAGCGCGCTGCCCGCGCCATTGCCGAGGGGCTTTTTGTCGATCAGATCGCCCCGGTCGAGTTGCAAACCCGCAAGGGCAGTGTGCATTTCCTGCAAGACGAGCACCCCAAGGCCACCTCGCTTGAGGCCCTGTCAGCCCTGCGCCCCGCCTTTCAAAAGGACGGCACAGTCACCGCCGGAAATTCCTCGGGTATAAATGACGGGGCGGCGGCCTTGGTTTTGGCGCGCGGCGATGCTTTGGGCGGTCTGCGCGCGCGCGCAAGGATAATGGGCTATGCCATTGCCGGGGTCGATCCCAAAGTAATGGGGCTTGGCCCGATCCCAGCGGTTCGGATGCTCTGCGCCAAGTTGAAAATGCAGCCCGGCGATTTCGATCTTGTCGAATCGAATGAGGCTTTTGCCGCGCAGGCCTTGGCCGTCTCCGCCGAGCTTGGCCTTGATCCCGAACGGGTCAACCCGAATGGCGGGGCGATTGCGCTGGGGCATCCGGTTGGGGCCACGGGCGCGCTGATCACAACCAAAGCCTTGTATGAGCTTGAACGCTCGGGCGGGAAAACCGCGCTGGTGACCATGTGTATCGGTGGCGGTCAGGGCATTGCCTTGGCGCTAGAGCGGGTGTGACATCCGTTCAGCGCAGCCGCACCTTGGCCCGCGCTGAACGCCCCTCGGCATCAATCACCGAAAGGGTGACAAAGCCCTTTCCCAAATGATCGAGCATAGCCTCCCGGCCCGACAAAGCCAGCGCAACCGGCACGCCATCGGCCAGCCAAGTATAGGGGGCAACGCCGCCGCGCACCCGCACCAACAGGCCGTTGGGCAACAGTTCGACCTCGGCGCCATCGGGGGGAAAAGCCACGGCGGGGGCATCGGCGTCTGGCTCGAAAATTGAATTGCGCGACCGGAAGTTACGCAAAGGCTGCGGCAATTGCGCATTTGAAACCAGCAAGGTTTGCGGCGGGGCGGGGGGTTGCGGATCAAGATCACGTTTCAGGCGAGCAAAGGCCTGAAACAAGACAGGCGCCGCCAATTCGGCACCAAAGGCACCGGGCACCGGGGTTCCATCCGGCCGGCCCATCCAGACACCGATCACATGGCGGCCATCAAAGCCAATCGCCCAAGCATCCCGGTGGCCGTAAGACGTGCCCGTCTTATAGGCCAGGCGGTTTTCAGGCGCGCCCGGCGGTGGCGCCAGACCTGCCAGAATATCTCCCACCTGCCAGGCCGAAGCGGCGCTTAACAGCCGTTGGCCCTCTGCCCGATCCCCCTGCATCCTGTGGGTCAGCGGCAATGAAACACCGCCCCTTGCGATGGCGGCATAAAGCTGCACCATGTCTTCCAAGGTTACGCCCAAACCGCCCAGCGCAATTGCAAGCCCGGCCTTGCCTCCGGGAACCTTGTATTTCACCCCGGCCTTATCCAGCGCAGCCAGCAGCGCCGCCGGGCCAATCGCATCTGTCAGCATCACGACCGGGATATTCAGCGATTGCTGCAAGGCCTCGCGCACCCTGATTGTCCCGCGAAAGTGCCGGTCGAAATTTTGCGGTTTATAGCCGTTGAAATCAACCGGGCGGTCCTCGATCATGGTCTCTGGGTGCGCCAAGCCCTCGTCAAAGGCCAGCCCATAGACCAAGGGTTTCAGCGTTGAACCGGGGCTTCGCAACGCCTGTGTCATATCCACAAAGCCCGCGCGCGCATCAGCGCGAAAGGCGGCAGACCCTACAGAGGCCAAAATCTCGCCAGCACGATGATCGGCCACGACAATGGCAACCTGCACCCGCTCGCCTTGGGCGGCCACAACCTCACTGGCCAAGGCTTCTAGGGCCAGTTGCAACTTGCGATCTAATGTCAGTTGATAAAGCCCCAAGCCCGGCACTTCGGCCAAAACGCGGTCGTCCATGTGCGGCGCAATTGCGGGAAAGGGCCGCCTGCTTGTTGGCACGATTTCCGTGCGCGCGGCCTTTGCCTGCTCTGGCGAAATCACCCCGTCTTGGGCCGCCCGCGCCAGCACCCGATCCCGCGCGTCGGTTGCCGCTTCGGCAAAACGATCGGGCCTGCGGGTTTCCGGCGATTGCGGAATGGCCACCAGCAACGCGATTTCGGCGGGAGTCAACAGGCGCGGCTCTTTGCCGAAATAAGACAGGGTCGCCGCCCTGATGCCCTCCAGATTGCCACCATAGGGCGCAAGATGCAGATACAGCTCCAAAATCTGCTCTTTGGTCAGCCGCCGCTCCAAAGCCAGAGCAACCCGAACCTGCCGCAGCTTGCCGTCCACCTTGCCGGTTCCGCTGGACTCCAGCAATCGAGCCACCTGCATGGTCAGGGTCGAGCCGCCCGAAACGATATGACCATTCCACAATGCCTGCCCGGCCGCGCGCAAAATGGCGCGAAGATCCACGCCATTGTGGTTGTAAAACCGCTTATCCTCATAGGACAGCAGCGCCGCTAAAAACCTCTGGTCTACGGCCAGCGGGTCGACAGCCAAGCGCCAGCGGCCATTGTCGACAGTATAGGCCCTTAGCAAATCGCCATGCCGGTCACGCACTTCAACCGAGGTTTGCACAGTCAGGGGCGGCAGAACCGTGGCATTGATCCAAAGATCAATCTCATCGCGCGCGGTGGCCGCAAGGCAAAGCGCCGCAGCCACCGCAAAGATCAATCTTGCCCGCATCACCGGGTGCCCACATCACGGAACAATTGTGATGGTGCCAGCGTCGGTCAATCCAGTCAAATCAGGGCGATACATGTCTTCGACCGATGCCGCCGGTTGATGGAAAGTGCCGGGCGATACCGCCCTCACCACATAGGCCAATCGGAACGCCGAATTGTCCGTGCGATCAAGGGCCGTCAGAAAGCGATCTTGCCGGAATTCACTATGCGCCACCTCTGTTTCGGTTTCCAGCCAGCTTAGGCCTTCGGTAGAGCCGCCTGAAATCAGGTTCGGGTTGTCGATCTCGAACCCGGCGGGCAGAGGATCATTCACCATCACCCGCGCTTCGCCCCGACCAAAGGGTGTCACGTCCAACACCACCACCATCCGGGTTCCGACTTTCAAATCATTCAACGCCGCCGGTTGCCCGTCCATCGTATAATAGGAACGGGTGATCGCATAGCCGGTGCCGCCTGCGGCTTCTGGTACTTTGGGAACGCCATAGGTTGTCACCGTCAAGATTGTGTCGGCTTTGCTTTCGTTTTTAACAACAACGGGTTGTGAGGAATTGGCATCCAACACCCGCACCAGTGGCCCAGTTGCCGGAGCGCCGTCGATGGTGATGCCATCCGATCCGGCCCGGTCAATCAAGGCATTGGCCGCCAGCAAAGACCATGTCGCTTCCTGCGTCGACAAGGCCCGCTCGGTCACGATTGCACTTGTCAGCGCTTCGCGGTCCACGGCATTCGAGCCCGCCTCAACCGCAAGTGTCAGCACCGCTGCGGTATCACGGGTATAGGTGCCATAATCGGCACGGAAGTACTGATCGGCCTTTGCTGTCTTGGTGGCGGCAATGGTTGCAACCGCTTTGCGGAACATCGCATCGGCGCGCGGCTGATCGCCATAGCTGGCCAAAGCTGCACCCAATTGTGCCTGCGCCATCGCAGTGCCGAAAGCATCGCCCTTCACATCTGCATAGTAGCGCAAATCGCCAATGGCTGCGGCACCTTCGCGTGCAAGAACCATCAAGGCATAGGCCAGAGCCTGACCGCCGCCCTTGTCAAAATCAGGCTGATAATTCACCTGATTTCGCAGATTATCCAACGCCGAACGGAAAGCGCTCTCTGGCACGGCAAATCCGCGCGCTTTTGCGCGGCTGAGGAAATCGGTGACATAGGCATCCAGCCAGAAATCGCCGCTGTTCGGACTCCACAGACCAAAGGCGCCGCTGGCGTCCTGGTTCATCAAGACCAAGGGAATGGTTTCCTCGATCCGCTTGCGGATATTGTCACTGCCGGGCAAATCCAGGGCCGCAGCCACCTGATCGAAATACAACAGCGGCAGCGCTTTTGAAGTCATTTGCTCGGTGCAGCCATAGGGATAGCGATCAAGCGCCGCCAATATCCCCGGAGCGTTCAACCGCGCAAGCGGGCCTGCGGCCATCGTGGCTTTGGCCGTGCCGGGCATAAAATCGGCAAAGGCATTGTCATCAAAGGTAAAGGCTTTCCCTTTGGCCAATTCGAGCCGCGTGACATGAACCACAGGAGGATCATTCACCTGTACCGGCAGGGTCAGTGTCTTGGTCAGCACCTTGCCGTCCGGCGTCGTCAGGGTCACGTCAATGGTCTGGACACCAACTGCTTCGGCCTTGACCGGAATAGCATAAACCACTTTGGCCTTATCGCCCAGATCAAAGCCCGAAGGCGCGCTGCCTACCGTCACACCATGGCCCACAACATCAAGGCCCATCCGGCCCGAAGGACCGGCGGCGTGAACAATCTCAAGCAAGATCCGGCTTTCATCGCCGGGGGCCATAAAGCGAGGCAGGCTTGCCGTGACCACCACCGGATCGCGCACCAAAACATCGGCATTGGCCTGCCCGACACCCTTTTTCGACCAGGCAACGGCCATGATTTTCACGGTGCCGTTAAAGGACGGCAGGGTAAAGCTTGCGCGCGCATAGCCATCCGCACCAACCGTCACCGGCCCGGTGAAATAGGCCACCAGCTCTTCTGTCGGAGGCGGGGCTTGCAAGCGCGACTGCGCGCCGGAATCGCCGCCCGAGCGCACTTCACCAAGCACGCCGCTTAGTGGATCAATCAGCCGCCCGTAAATATCACGGATGCCAACCCCCAGTTTTTGTTGGCCAAAGTAATAGGCCGACGGGTCCGGCGGAGTGAAGGCTGTCAGGTTCAAAATCCCCTGATCGACTGCGGCAATCGTGACAAAGGCAGTGTCGCCCGCCTCGACCCCTTCAACCTTGACGGCCACATCCAAGGGCCCTCTTGGGGCGGTCTCGGCGGCGGTCTCGATGCTGGCCCGCAGCGCATGAGCGCCCGGATCAATGCTGGCATGGGTCAGGCCCATGGCCCGCGCCGGGGTCCGCCCGGCCGCCACATCCATCGGCCGCAAAACGCTGGCAGTGACATAAACCCCAGCGCCCCATTCGTCGGTGACATCCAACGGGATCAGGTTTTCGCCTTCCTTCACCTCGACCGCCTTCATCGCAATCAGGTGATTGGAAAGGATCGTCACCAAAGCCGTGCCCGCCGCACGCGGAACCACGCGCAAAACGGCGGTTTCGCCGGGTTTATAGGCGGGCTTGTCCAGCGACAACTCCAGCGTATCGGGCGTGGCAGAGGTGTCGGCGGGCACATACCATCCGGCGTAGAAACTGGTCGAAGACACGGCCTCGGTGCCGTCCACCCGCGTCACGGTCAGCTCATATTCGCCCCAGTCCACATCGACGGCAATCTCGGCAGGGGCCGCGCCCAGATCGAGCACCCCTTCAGAAATCCCGCTGCGGTTGGTGACGGGCTCCCAATTCCAGTTACCGCTTTCCTGATACCATTGATAATATGTCTCAATCCGGCTCAACTTCCATTGTACCTTCATCGGTTCGGCCTTGCCGTCGGGATTGATGCCAACAAGGCTAAACCTTGCTTGGCTGCCCTCTTTGACCACCCCATCGCCAAACAACGGCTTAACGCCGATAAGCGTTTCGCTGGGTGTCAGCAAGCGGGTGATCCGCCGCTCAACCGGGCGGCCTGATCCTTCGGCCACGCGGACGGTCGCACGCATTTCCAGCGGACGTTTAGGGTCGGAAACATCCGGCAGGGTCATCGAAATCACTGCCTGCCCATCGGCATCGGTTTTATCGCCGCCAAAGGACTCAACGCGCGCATCAAACGGCTCGTCATAGCGGCCAAAAACATAGCCCGGCCAGCCCTCAACCTCTTTGGCGGCGCGCAAAAGCACCTCGCCCTCGATCGAAAGATCAGCCCCCGGCGCCCCGAAAAGATAGCGCGCATCCACTGTCAGATCAGGCGCATCGCCAAGCCGGATCGGCGTATCGGCAAGGGCCAGTTTGAAATCAATTCTCTCCGGGAGGAAATCTTCGACGAGGAAAGACTTTGCCGTCAGCGCCGGGGCGTCCTGATCAGCCTTTATTTCCAGCCGCCAGGTGCCACGCGGTGCGGAACCGGCAATCGGAAGCGCAAAGACATGCCCGCCCGCGCCGTTATCTTCAACCAAGGAGCGGGAGTACTCCACCCCGTCGGGCCGCAAAAGCACGGCTGTCAACGGCAGGCCGGTCACGGCCTCGGCCTGCGGATCGCGGGCAAGGGCGGTGGCGTAAACCGTTTCTCCGGCCCGATAGGCCCCGCGATCAGTGGTCAGAAAGACATCTACCGGAGGCGCCGCCTCACGCCCCTCAACGCCGCGATCCGACAAATCAAACTCGGGATCGGTCAGGGACAAAAAGGCGATATCGGCATCCTTGTCGCGCACAACAACCAAAGCCGGAGCCGCGCCACCTGTGCCGCGCGTAAGGCCTGCCTCGAATTGGGCATGGCCCATTGCATCGGTCGTTGCCTCGCCCAAAACATCATTGGCCGAACTCAGCAGTTGAACTTTCAGCCCTTCCTTGGCCCCGGCGGTGCCAAGGCTGCGCACGAAAACATGCAACCCATCAACGCCGCTCATCGTGGTCAGCCCCAGATCGGACACCGCAAACCACTGCCAGGCCGAGGGATTTTCATAAGGATCAGCCCCCGGCACCGAGGCCTGCAAAGCATATATCCCTGCGGTTTGCCCAGCAATCGCCTCACCCAAAGGCAGGCGGGTGGTGACATCGGCGTTGATTTCCTGGCGGACTTTGGCAGACCCGGTCCAAATCTGCGTGCCAATAGTGCCGTCCATATTATCGACGCTATAGGGATCCACCGGCTCATTGAAATACCCGTTCTGAATGGCGCGGAGCAAGTTGCGGTCGGTCACCCGGTAAAGTTTCAGCTCAAGATCGGTTGTATTGACAGTCTCAACCGGAATCGAAGCCTCGCCCACCTTGGGCAAGACATATCCCCGCCCCGGAAACCGCACAGCAGGGGTCCGGTCGCGGACATAGGCGGTGATGTCTACTGATTTGGCCAGGCTTTGGCCATCCGCCGCTGGCAGGCCTTCGCGGAAGGTGACGGTCTGGCGCGAGCCATGCTCGACACCCTCGACGCACAATTGGCGATACCCGTCGGACGTGACGGTCAGCCCCGCAGCAGGCAGTTTTACGTAATCCGCATAATTAACGCCAACCTTGGCCAGATCCTCGGTGAAACTGACACAGATACGGGGACGGACACTGTCCGCCTGCACCTGAGTCTCCTCAATCCGAAAGCCGTATTTTGCGATGGCCGCATCCAGCGCCGCCGCTGTATCGTCTCGGGGCTGCAAGCTTTGCGCAAGGCGAAGCGCCTGAACAGTATCGCGGCCGCGTCCCATGCTTTCCAGCAACTCGCCCATCATTACCAAAATGCTGTGGCGCTGCGCTTTGCTTTCGGCACGCAAATAGGCGTTCACCGTCGCATAAAACCCGCGCTGGCGATAATCGTCCTTGTTGTTGCTCTCCGCGTTGCCTGCCAGTTGCAACAGGCGCGCATATTCTTGCCAGGACTCGGCGCTATCCGTCAGATTAACCGCAGCTCCGGCAAAGCGCGAGGCGGCATCAATATCCCCCTTGCCTTCAGCCTCTGACGCAGCGGTCATATGCTCTTCGGCCGAAAATCCGTTGGTCACATGCATATTCGCCAGATTTCCGGCTAGTTCCCGAACAGAATCAATTTCGTAGTCTGGCAGGAATGACAGTTCCGGTCGGCGCAATTTGGCCAGCGCCTCGGCCCCTTTTGCCGCAGTCAACACCTCACCAGAATAAGCCCCTTGAAAAGTGGCCGCGTCGGAAATCGAAGATTTCGGAAAACAAGAGCCGTTCTTGGTGTTGAAGGTAAAGGCTATACAGGATTTGTTGCTCAGGCAGGCGCGCTCGCAGGCTTCAAGTGTCGTGTCAAAGATGGATGTGATG
>CBDUEF010000102.1:0-8367 GCA_965366095.1 uncultured Cypionkella sp.
TCACAGCCCAGATGGCCGACGGTGCGTTTGATCAGCGCGCCGTAGTCCATCGGCAAGGGGGGCGCGGAGTTTGAGCGCTCATAAGGGATGCCCAAGCCACCGCCGAGATCAAGCCTGCGGATGTTGTGGCCCTCGGCGCGCAGGCGCGTGGTCAAATCGGCCACTTTTAGATAGGCCTGCTCGAAAGGCTCCAGTTCGGTCAACTGGCTGCCGATATGCACATCAATGCCGATGATATCGAGACCGGGCAGGGCGGCGGCCTCGGCATAGACCTCGGACGCGCGTGAGATCGGGATGCCGAATTTGTTCTCTTTCTTGCCGGTGGCGATTTTCTCATGGGTTTTGGCGTCAACATCAGGATTGACGCGGATGGTGATGGGGGCGATTGCGCCCATCGAGGTGGCCACTTCTGAAAGGGCGCGCAGTTCTGGTTCGGATTCGACGTTGAATTGGCGGATGCCACCGGTCAGGGCCGTGCGCATCTCGTCTCGGGTTTTGCCGACGCCGGAAAACACGATCCGATCACCGGGCACCCCGGCGGCGCGGGCGCGGGCGTATTCGCCGGCGGACACTACATCCATGCCTGCGCCGAGATCGCCCAGCAGTTTCAGCACCGCCAGATTCGACAGCGATTTGATCGCAAAGCACACCAGATGCGGCAGCGGCGAAAGCGCGTCGGTGAACAGTTGGTAGTGGCGGGTCAGCGTGGCGGTGGAATAGCAATAGAACGGCGTGCCAACCACGGCGGCAATATCGGCCAAGGCCACGTTCTCGGCGTGCAGATGTCCGTTTTGGTAAAGGAAATGGTCCAAATCAGGCCCCTCTTGATGCCAAGATATCGGGATATAGCAAGGATTGGTCAGGGGCAATTGCGCCCTATGGTCTTCAGGGTTTTACGACCACGCCGATCTGGGCATCGCCTGATACCGCGGCACCGGGTTTTTCCGGGGCACCATCGGCACCGCAGGCGGCAAGAAACAGCAGGGCAAACAGGGAAAAGCGCGACATCATTGCTCCGGGTAAGTCAGGGGGTAACCGTGATGGTGGCACCGCCCGCACGACCCGAAATCGAGGGCGTCACCGCCATGCCACCGGCGCCGATGGTGATACCGGCGTTCAGCGTTGGATCGGTGCAGGCAGCCAGCGCGGCCAAGGTCAGGATCATCGCGGTTTTCATCTTTCCAGAGTGCCCTAGGCCAGAATGGTTTTCCAGCGCGCTATCTGCTCGCGCACCCGCTCGGGCGAGGTTCCGCCGTAAGACATCCGGCTGCGGACCGAATTTTGCACGCCCAGCACGGAATAAACCTCTTGGGTGATGCCATCATGCACCGATTTCATTTCGGTGATCGAAAGATCGGGCAGGTCGCAGCCCTTTTTCTCGGCCATGGCCACCAGCGTTCCGGTGACGTGATGGGCATCGCGGAACGGCAGGTTCAGCGCGCGCACCAGCCAATCGGCAAGGTCGGTGGCGGTGGAAAAACCGCTGGCGGCAGATGTTGCCAGCACGTCGCGGTTGGCGGTCATGTCGCTGACCATTCCGGTCATCGCGGCAAGGGCCAACATCAGGGTGTCGGCGGCGTCAAAGACCTGCTCTTTGTCTTCCTGCATGTCTTTGGAATAGGTGAGGGCGAGGCCCTTCATGATGGTGAACAGCGCCACGGTTGCCCCCAGAATCCGCCCCAGTTTGGCGCGCAGCAATTCCGCCGCGTCGGGGTTTTTCTTTTGCGGCATGATCGAGGAGCCTGTCGTCCATTTGTCGGAAAGCTTTACGAAACGGAACTGCGCCGAGGACCAGATCACCAATTCCTCGGCAAAGCGCGAAAGGTGCATCGCGCAGATGCTGGAGGCCGACAGGAATTCCAGCGCGAAATCGCGGTCGGAGACAGAATCGAGCGAATTGGCGGTGGGGCGGTCAAAACCCAAGGCGGCGGCAGTCATGTGGCGGTCGATGGGGAAAGAAGTTCCGGCCAAAGCGGCGGCCCCAAGTGGGCATTCGTTCATGCGCTTGCGGGCATCCTCAAAGCGGGATTTGTCGCGGGCAAGCATCTCGACATAGGCCAGCATATGGTGGCCCCATGTCACGGGCTGGGCGGTTTGCAGATGGGTAAAGCCGGGCATCACCCAATCGGCACCGGCCTCGGCCTGCGCAAGGAAGGCGCGCATCAGCGCGGTCAGGCCGGAAATCGCCGCATCACATTGATCGCGCGTCCAAAGCCGGAAATCGACGGCGACCTGATCGTTGCGGCTGCGCGCCGTGTGCAACCGGCCCGCAGGTTCGCCGATGATCTCTTTCAGGCGCGATTCCACGTTCATGTGGATGTCTTCCAACGCTTCGGAAAACTGGAAAGCGCCGCCCTCGATCTCTGACAATACCGTGAGCAGGCCTTCCCCGATGGCATTTGCATCGCTAGGAGTGAGGATACCCGTTGCGGCCAACATGGCGGCATGGGCGCGAGAGCCTGCGATATCTTGCGCGTAAAGCCGCTTGTCAAAGCCGATCGAGGCGTTGATGGCTGTCATGATCGCGTCGGGGCCAGAGGCAAAGCGCCCACCCCACATCTGATTGGCGCTGGTTTTGGGCGAATTGGTCATGAAAGGCCTGTGATGATGCGGAAAATCTTGCTTGCGGTTCTTTATACGGCCTTTGCCCTTAGCGCAAATGCGGGCGGCGTCGATCCGGCGCTTTTGCAAGGCGATATGAAGAAACTGGCGTTTTCCGAAGCGGCAGACCTGCCCGAGGCGGTGCTGCTCGATGCCACGGATGCGGAACATTCGCTGGCCGAGTATAAGGGCAAATGGGTGGTGCTGAATTTTTGGGCGGTGTGGTGCGCGCCCTGCCGCAAGGAAATGCCCTCGCTGGACCGGCTACAGGCGGCGATGCCCGAGATTGCGGTGCTGCCAGTGGCGACAGGGCGCAATGCGCCGGTGGCGATTGCCAAGTTTTATGCCGAGGCAGAGGTGAAGGGCCTGCCGGTGCTGCGTGATCCGAAATCAGCGCTGGCGCATCAACTGGGCGTGGCAAGCCTGCCGGTGACGCTGATCCTGAATCCCGAGGGGCAGGAAGTGGCGCGGTTGGTTGGCGATGCCGCGTGGGATTCTGAGGATGCCAAAGCGGTGCTGGCGGCGCTGATCAAGGGCTGAGATAGCAGCCCTTCACATGGTCATTCACCAGGCCATTGGCTTGCATGAAGGCATAGGTGATGGTCGGGCCGCAGAATTTGAAGCCGTGGGATTTGAGCGCCTTTGACAGGCTGGTTGAGGCTTCGGTCTGTGCGGGAGCATCGGGGATTTGGGCGGGCCCGGAAATGCCACTTGGACCGGCATAGGACCAGATGAAATTGGCAAATCCTTGCTTTTGTTCGATCTTCAAGAAGGATTGCGCCCCCGAGATGCTGGCTGCAATCTTGCCACGGTGGCGGATGATGGCGGGGTTTGCCAGCAGGCGATTGATGTCATCCTCGCCCCAGGTGGCGATGATTTCGGGATCAAATCCGGCAAAGGCGGTGCGAAACGCCTCACGCCGGCGCAGGATGGTGATCCAACTGAGCCCGGCCTGAAATCCCTCTAACGTCAGACTTTCCCACAGCTTGCGCGGATCACGCTCGGGCCTGCCCCATTCGTGATCGTGATAGGCGATATAGTCGGGATCGGTGCCACACCATGGGCAGCGGGGTTTGGTCATCCTGGGCCTTTCCGGCGAATGCGCTCAATTGGTCTCAAATGCCCAAGTTTACCCCCCCTTTACGCTTGTGGCGACAGTCTGTTCAGGTCTGGGCGAAAGATTCGTCGGCAAGGGGCAGGGGAATGGCGATGGTGCCGGAAAAACGCAAACCAAGGCTGGACGCAAGCGCGGGCTGTGCCAGCCCCTTTGGCGTGGCGATTTCCGAAGGGGATCGGGCCACAATGGGGCTGGTGACGGATGCGATTGCCGCAAAACGCCTGCGACTGGCGTTTCAGCCGGTGGTTCTGGCGCGCGACGTGGCGCGGGTGGCGTTCCACGAAGGATTGATCCGGGTGATGGACCCGACGGGGCGGGTGATTCCCGCGAAAGATTTCATGCCGGTGGTTGAGTCCCATGAAATCGGGCGGCAAATTGATTGCCACGCGCTTGAGATCGGCCTGGCAGCTCTGGCGCGGGTGCCCGATTTGCGCTTGTCGATCAACATGTCGGCGCGTTCGATTGGCTACCCGCGCTGGAAACAGGTGCTGCGGCGCGGATTGACGGCCGAACCAACAGTGGCAGAGCGGCTGATTCTTGAAATCTCGGAAAGCTCGGCAATGCTGGTGCCGGAATTGGTGACTGCCTTTATGGAGGAAATGCAGCGCGCGGGGGTCGCCTTTGCCTTGGATGATTTCGGATCCGGCAATACCGCGATCCGGTATTTTAAGGATTTTCTGTTTGATATCCTAAAGTTGAGCGGTCAATTCGTGCGCAATATCCATCGCGAGCCAGACAATCAGGCAATCGTTGCGGCGCTGTTGTCGATCAGCAAGCATTTTCAGATGTTCAGCGTGGCGCAAGCGGTGGAAACCCGCGACGAGGCTGTTTTTTTGCAAGAAATGGGCCTGGATTGCCTGCAAGGGTTTCTGTTTGGCGCGCCGAGTTTGCGGCCTCCTTGGCAGGCAGAGCAGCGCAAGATCGGCTGATCTTGCTGCAGTTGGACAAATCAGCACGGCCGCGGTGCAAAACTTGCGTTTGACACTGCCGTTGCATAGGTCATGCTGCAAAGCGGCGGAAACCTTCCGTCCGGTATGTGCCGGGCAGGGGATTCGTCCCGAAATTTGCCATGGGAGAGGGCGCTTAGCATGACCAATGTAGTAATCGTATCGGCGGCACGGACCGCAGTGGGCAGCTTTAACGGCGCTTTTGCCGCTACCCCTGCGCATGATCTGGGCGCCGCGATGATCGAGGCCGTGGTGGCACGGGCTGGCATCGACAAGGCGGATGTTTCGGAAACCATTCTGGGCCAGGTGCTGACCGCAGGTCAGGGCCAGAATCCGGCGCGTCAGGCCCATATCAAGGCCGGTCTGGCCAAAGAAGCCAGCGCCTGGTCGATCAATCAGGTTTGCGGATCAGGCCTGCGCGCTGTGGCACTAGGGGCCATGCATGTGCAGCTGGGCGATGCGGCGATTGTGGTTGCAGGTGGTCAGGAAAGCATGTCGCTGTCGCCGCATGTGGCGCATCTGCGCGCAGGCCAGAAGATGGGCGATCTGAATTTCATCGACAGCATGATCCGTGACGGGTTGTGGGATGCGTTCAACGGCTATCACATGGGCCAGACTGCGGAAAATGTCGCCAACCAATGGCAGATTTCCCGTGAAATGCAGGACGAATTCGCACTGGCCAGCCAGCACAAGGCCGAAGCCGCGCAAAAGGCCGGCAAGTTCAAGGATGAGATCGTGGCTTTTACCATCAAGACCCGCAAGGGCGATGTGGTGGTAGATGCCGACGAATACATCCGCCACGGGGCCACGATTGAATCGATGCAGAAACTGCGCCCGGCGTTTACCAAGGATGGCTCGGTCACAGCGGCGAATGCTTCGGGCCTGAACGATGGCGCGGCGGGCGTCATGGTGATGACCGAGGCCGAAGCGGCCAAGCGCGGGCTGAAGCCGCTGGCGCGGATCGCGTCTTATGCAACGGCAGGGCTTGATCCGTCGATCATGGGTGTGGGCCCCATTCATGCCAGCCGCAAGGCGCTGGAAAAGGCGGGCTGGAAGGCCGCCGATCTTGATCTGATCGAGGCGAATGAGGCCTTTGCGGCGCAAGCTTGTGCCGTCAATAAGGATATGGGTTGGGATCCGGCGCGGGTGAACGTGAACGGCGGCGCGATTGCGATTGGCCACCCGATCGGGGCGTCAGGCGCGCGGATTTTGAACACGCTGTTGTTTGAGATGCAGCGCTCGGGCGGCAAGAAAGGCCTTGCAACCCTGTGCATCGGCGGCGGGATGGGCGTTGCAATGTGCCTAGAGCGCGCCTGAGTCTGCGACATTTTGATGAATAATTCCAAAAGCGGGCGCAATAATCTTGCGCCCGCTTTTGTCATTGGGTAGCAATATTTTAACGTTTAAACCGGAGGAAGAAAATATGGCGAAAGTGGCATTGGTAACGGGCGGATCACGGGGGATTGGGGCCGCGATTTCGGTGGCCCTGAAGGCGGCGGGCTATTCGGTGGCGGCAAATTACGCCGGCAATGATGAGGCAGCGGCAGCTTTCACCAAGGAAACCGGGATTCCTACCTATAAATGGTCGGTCGCCGAGTATGACGCCTGCGCTGCCGGAATTGCCAAAGTTGAGGCCGATCTTGGCCCGGTTTCGGTTCTGGTCAACAACGCTGGCATCACCCGCGATTCGATGTTTCACAAGATGACGCCGGGCCAGTGGAAAGAGGTGATCGACACCAACCTGACCGGCCTGTTCAACATGACCCATCCGCTGTGGTCGGGAATGCGGGATCGCAAATTCGGCCGCGTGATCAATATCTCTTCGATCAACGGGCAAAAGGGGCAAGCCGGGCAGGTGAATTACTCGGCTGCCAAATCGGGCGATCTGGGCTTTACCAAAGCGCTGGCCGCCGAGGGCGCGCGCGCGGGCATCACGGTAAACGCGATTTGCCCCGGATATATCGGCACCGATATGGTGCGTGCCATTGATGAAAAGGTGCTGAATGAACGGATCATCCCGTTGATTCCGGTGGGACGTCTGGGCGAGCCGGAAGAAATCGCGCGCTGCGTGGTGTTTCTGGCGGCGGATGATGCGGGCTTTATCACCGGATCGACGCTTTCGGCGAATGGCGGTCAATTCGTCGTATAATGTGATGAGATGACGGCAAAGGGCGCGCCGATTTGCGGGCCCTTTGCTGGTCTCACACAAGATTTTCAATTTTGATCTGGTGGAACGACAATGGGCGTATTGGACAGCGCCAAGGATGCGCGGAATTTCAATGTCGGTAAGGCGGCTCTGTTGGTGGCCGCTGCCGGGGGGCCTTCGATCTGGGGGCAGGTCTGGCGGATGGCGGCGATGCGGATCGTAGGGCCACGGTTTACCACTCCTGAACTCTACACCTATGGTTTCTTTCGCCCAGAGATCAAGCGGGCGGATCGGGCGCTCTACCTGAGCGAATTGAAAAATGAAGGCTTCAATCAGGGGACTGCAACCGAGCAATCGCGCGCCAGCAAAGCATTTGTCGATGATAAGCTGGCCTTTGAGCATTTCGCGCGCTCAAAGGGGCTGGCGATTGCCGAGACCCTGGCCGGGTATGGGGTGGCTGATGCCGCGCTGGAACCGCTGGGCGATGAGGCCGCGATCTTGCGATTTTTGCGCAGGCCCGGTGTGTTGCCGGTGTTTGGCAAGCCGCGCGCCTCGTCACATGCCTTTGGCGTGGTGTCGATCCTGTCGATTTCGGCAGATGGGGACACTCTGACGCTGGGCAATGGGATGACCTATCCTGCCAAGGCGCTGGCTGCGGAAGTGGTGGCAAATTGGTCGGGCGGATATCTTTTTCAGCGGCATTTGTTTAATCATCCGAGCCTGCAAACGCATTTGGGCCGGGCGACCGCAACCGCTCGGGTGACCACGATCATGGGTGAGTCTGGGCCGGAACTGCTGTATTTTGTGCAGCGCTTGCCCTCGGCCACGGCGATGCATGACAATTCTTCGGTGAATCGGCGCGGCTTTGCGGCGGTGGACCCGGTCAGCCATAAGGTGACGCGGATCGGGATTCACACCGAAGGCCATGTGCGCGATCTGGACCGTTGGAATGACCCAACTATGCCGATGATCGGGGTTGAGGTGCCGTTTTACGATGCAGCGGTGGACTTGGCTTTGGCCACGCATCGGCTGTTGCCGAAACTGCCGGTTGTGGGGTGCGACGTGGCCCTGACGGAAAATGGTCCGGTGCTGACCGAAGCCAATACCAATCCCTATCATTCCGTGTATCAAGTTGCGCATGGCAAAGGGATACTGAGCGCAGAGTTGCGCGGACGGCTTGCCAGGGCAGTGGATCTTATGGGCAGGATGTGACGGTGGGATCAGCTGATGCAATTTTGACGACCAGCCCCGCGCATCCGATCAACCCATTGACGGCGCTGCGCTATGTTCAGGCCGAGCATGGCGTTTCGGCGGCGCGGCAGTTGTGGGAAATTGCGCGTCTTGGGCGTGGGCCGGGCAAGCTGGAGCCCAAGGATTACTATTCGCGTGGGCTTTATCGGCGGTCGATAAGCTGGGAAGAAAAGACTTGGTATGTCGGTGAAGTTTCGAATCACCGCCTCAATCACGAATTGCAGCCCAGCGAACTTGCGACCCATTGGGCGATGATCAATGATAAGATGCTGACGGCCTTTGTCTTGCAGGGCATGGGTTTTCCG
>CBDUEF010000103.1:0-8338 GCA_965366095.1 uncultured Cypionkella sp.
GAATCATCCCCGCCGCCATCGCAAAGCCAATCAGGCAACCAAGGGCGGCGGTGATCAGCGAAAGCTGGATCGAGGTCATATAGGACGCGCGGATCGATTCGGTGTTCAGATCGGCAATGTTTTGAAAGGTGAAACTACCGTCAGCGGTTTGAAACGCGCCAAGCACGATCTTCATCGTGGGCAGGATCAAAAACAGCAGCGCAAACAGCAAAAACGGCAGCAAGCCCAGCCAGTGCAAAGGCAAGCGACGGATAGGCTTTGCGCCAAGCAGGGCGGGCCCGTCACTTGGGTTCGGTGGCGGCATGGGCAGTTTTCCCCGGTGAGTTTTTCTCAGGGCATCTTGCGGCCCCTTTGGGTGCCCCGCCCCCCGCAAGGGGAGCGGGGCGAGCGGTTTTATTGAACGTTTGCGCCCACGGTGGCATCCCAGCCGCCGGTGACTGCCGCTTTATTGGCGTTCACCTCATCGAGCGTTGGGAACACAGCTTTGGCGTAGCCTTCAGCCGGGGGCAGCGCGTCGATCAACTCTTGCGGAACCTTGCCAGCGGCAACCAGCGCGTTGAAGCGGACCGGGTGGCAATAGCCCTTGAGCCAAGCAAGCTGGCCCTCATCTGAATAGACGTATTCCATCCAGAGTTTTGCCGCGTTGGGATGTGGTGCAAAGGCAGAGATCGCCTGCACATAAACCCCCGCCAACACGCCCGAGGCCGGAACGATGACATCCACAGGCGGGTTACCTGCCAAAGTATCGCGTGCAGCCAATGCGTTATAGTCCCACATCACGGTGATCGGGGTGGTGCCTTGGGCCAGCGTGCCTGCCTTGCCGATGACAGGAACAAAGTTGCCAGCTGCATTCAAAGCCTTGAAATACTCAAGCCCGGCAAGGCCAGCAGCCTCACCCGGAGCCGCGCCGCCAGCCATGCCAGCCGCCATAACCGCAAGAATCGCCTGATTTGAGGCGCGCGGATCGCCTGCCAAGGCAACCTGACCGGCATATTCTGGTTTCATCAGATCAGACCAGTCAGCGGGAACGTTCTTGACCAGATCCTTGTTCACCAGCATCGACATAACGCCATAGTAATCGCCATACCAATGGCCATCGGCGTCTTTGATATTGTCGGGGATTTCGTCCCAGGTGGCGACTTTGTAGGCTTGGGTCAAGCCGTCTGCCTTGGCCGAGGGGCCAAAGGACAGGCCCACGTCGATTACGTCGGGTGCCTGCGGGCCGGTGTTGTCCTTGTTGGCCTTGATCGCTTCGACCTCATCGGCGGAACCTGCATCCGGGTTCAACTCGTTGACCGAGATTTCAGGATATTTCGCCTTGAAGCCATCAATCACCGCACCATAGCCGCACCAGTCATGCGGCAGGGCGATGGTGGTCAGCATGCCTTCGGCTTTGGCCGCGGCTTCGAGATCGGCCATCATGTCGGCCGAGGCGACCGTCGCTGTCAGCATCGCAAGGACGCTGACCGAGGCCGCAAGCGTTGTCTTCACATTCATTCTAATTCTCCCATTTGCGTTTATGCCCCCCGCTTCAGCCAACTGCGCGGCCGCACGGGATGTTCTTGCATGAAATATGTAACGACCGTGTGACGGATCTGGCAAGCACTGTTATTTGGTGCAGAAGAGATTCTTTCAACGGCGGCGGCGCTGTAAATAATCTTACGATCCTGAATGCGCCGGTATGGGCTGCGCCGGATGCAATTGGCACCGGCCAAAGACTTGGCGCAAAGACTCTGGCCCTTGGTCCCATCCGGCGCTAGATGTGCCAAGAACGGCAAGAGGACGGATATATGGCGCGGGTTTTGATCACTTCTGCTATCCCCTATATCAACGGGATCAAGCATCTGGGCAATCTGGTGGGCAGCCAACTGCCAGCCGATCTGTTCGCCCGCTATATGCGCGCGCGGGGCAATGAGGTGATGTTCATCTGCGCCACCGATGAGCATGGCACCCCGGCAGAATTGGCAGCCGCCAAGGCGGGCAAACCCGTGGCGGAGTATTGCGCCGAGATGCATGAGGTTCAGGCCGAGATTGCGCGGGGTTTCCGGCTGTCGTTTGATCATTTTGGCCGCTCCTCCAGCGCGCGCAACCATGCATTGACCCAGCATTTCGCCGGCGCTTTGGACAAGGCTGGGCTGATCCGCGAAGTGTCGGAAAAACAGATCTATTCGGTGGATGATGGCCGCTTTCTGCCCGACCGCTATATCGAGGGCACCTGCCCGAATTGCGGCTTTGAGAGCGCGCGGGGTGATCAATGCGACAATTGCACCAAGCAGTTGGACCCGACCGACCTGATCAATCCGCATTCGACCATTTCAGGCTCGACCAACCTTGAAGAGCGCGAAACCAAGCATCTTTACCTGCGCCAGCGGTCTTTGCGTGATCAGATTTCGGCCTGGATCGACAGCAAGAAAGATTGGCCGATCCTGACCACTTCGATCGCCAAGAAATGGCTGAACGATGGCGATGGCTTGCAAGATCGCGGCATCACCCGTGATTTGCATTGGGGCATCCCGGTGAAAAAGGGCGATCAGCCTTGGCCGGGGATGGAGGGCAAGGTGTTCTATGTCTGGTTCGATGCCCCCATTGAATATATCGCAGGCACCGCTGAATGGGCCGATGCCAATGGGCTGGGAGATGCGGCATGGGAGCGCTGGTGGCGCACCGACAAAGGTGCGGCTGATGTGACTTATTACCAGTTCATGGGCAAGGATAACGTGCCCTTCCATACGCTATCATTTCCCGCCACGATCATCGGCTCGGGCGAGCCGTGGAAGCTGGTCGATTACCTGAAGTCGTTCAATTACCTCAATTATGACGGCGGGCAGTTTTCCACGTCGCGCGGGCGCGGCGTGTTCATGGATCAGGCGCTGTCGATCCTGCCCTCGGATTACTGGCGCTGGTGGTTGTTGTCGCATGCGCCGGAATCGGCGGATGCCGAGTTTACCTGGGAGAATTTCCAGGTTTCGGTGAACAAGGATCTGGCAGATGTGCTGGGCAATTTCGTCTCCCGCGTCACCAAGTTTTGCGTTGCAAAATTTGGCACCGAGGTGCCCGCCGCCGGTGAGTTTGGTGAGCAAGAAGCGCGGCTGATCGAAGAGCTTGGCACCCGTATCAAGGATTATGACGCCTGCATGAATGCGATGGAGGTGCGCAAGGCGGCTGCCGAGTTGCGCGGCATCTGGGTGATCGGCAATGAATATCTGCAAGCGGCGGCGCCTTGGACGGTGGTGAAAACCGATCCTGAGCGCGCGCAGGCGATGATCCGGCTGGGCCTGAACCTGATCCGCGTTTATGCGGTGCTGTCGCAGCCCTTCATCCCTGATGCCAGTGCGGCGATGATGGCGGCGATGGGGTCGCAGGATTGGAGCTGGCCCGAGGATATTGGCGCGGCGATGGCAAGCCTGCCTGCGGGGCATGGCTTTGCAGTGCCAGAGAACTTGTTTCGCAAGATCACCGATGAAGAGCGCGCCGAGTGGCAGGCGCGCTTTGCCGGTGTGCGCAGCTGATGAAACCTGCGGTCCCGAGTGACGAGGCTGTGCCCCCTGGGCGCAACTTTATTGCCAAGGGGGCGATGCATGTGGCGGTGGCCAAGGCGGAGGACCCGATTTCGGTGACGTTCGTGTTGTTGCCAAAATTCACCATGTTGGCGTTTTCCTCGGCGATCGAGCCGTTGCGGATGGCCAATCAGCTGACCAATCAGGTGCTGTTTCGCTGGGAGGTGTTGTCGGAGGACGGCAAGCCGGTGCCCTGTTCCAATGGTGTGCCGGTGGTGGTGGATGGGCCTTTTGCCAGTGCCAAACCCGAAGGCATGGTGCTGGTTTGTTCGGGGGTGGAGCCTGAGGGCAAGGCGAGCGTGGCGCTGGGCGATTGGCTGCGCGCGCTGTGGCGGCGGGGCCGGGTGGTGGGCGGGCTTTGCACCGGGGCCTATGCTTTGGCTGTCGCGGGGATTTTGAAGGGCCATCGCTTCACGATGCATTGGGACAATATCGACGCCTTTGCCGAGAACCATCCCGATTTGCTGCCGTCGCGGCAGGTGTTTTGCATTGATGAGCGTGTGATGACCTGTGCGGGCGGGGTGGCGGCGGCGGATATGATGTTGAAGCTGATCTCTGACCGCTTTGGTGCGCCTTTGGGTCAGGAGGTGATGAACATGTGCCTTTTGACCCGGCGCAGGCAAGAGGCGGATCATCAGCTGGCCTCATTGGCGGCGCGGTTGGGGACAAGGCATGACAAGCTGTTGCGGGCGGCGGAATTTCTGGAGGCGCGGATCGAGGAGGATCTGGACCTTGACGCCTGTGCCGCGCATCTGAACCTGTCTCGTCGCCAGATCGAGCGGTTGTTCCAGCGCTATCTGAGCATGACCCCGGTGCGGTACATGAATGATTTGCGGCTGGCGCGGGGGCGGGCGCTGCTGGCGGAAACCGATATGAAGGTCACGGATGTGGCGGTGGCCTGTGGCTATGCCTCGACCTCGCATTTCTCGAAGAGTTTTCGCAAGAAATATGGCGTATCGCCGTATCGTTTTTCGCATTTCGGCGGGTGATCTGATTGCGCGGCTGGCGCCGCAAGTCTTTTTGAGCGCTGACGCGCGGGGCCTTGCCAAGAGGCAAGGCAAGATGAGTATTTGGGCAAAGTGCAAATGGCTTGGTGTTGCGGTGGCGCGGGCGGGGCGCTAAGGGAGGGCCAAGCAGCCGGAGCAGATGATGCCGCAGTTTCTTTCCACCGATGAGGCCGATTTCGAGGCGCGCTTTGCCGCGCTGTTGGGACAAAAGCGCGAAGAGGCCGAGGATGTTGATGAGGCGGTGGCCGAAATCATCGCCGATGTGCGCGCGCGCGGTGATGCGGCGGTGCTGGAGTTGACGGCGCGGTTTGATCGGATGGACTTGACGGCGGCGGGGATGGCGTTTTCGGCGGAAGAGATCGAGGCCGCATGTGCATCGGTCTCGCCAGAAGATCGCGCGGCGCTGGAATTGGCGGCCGAGCGTATCCGGGCCTATCATGCGCGCCAGATGCCGCAGGATGAGGCCTGGGTGGATGGCGCGGGGGCGATGCTGGGCTGGCGCTGGACGCCGGTTTCGGCGGCGGGGCTTTATGTGCCGGGGGGGACGGCGTCTTATCCGTCTTCGGTGTTGATGAATGCCATTCCGGCCAAGGTGGCGGGGGTGGCGCGTCTGGCGATTTGTTGTCCGACGCCGGGCGGTGTGGTCAATCCTTTGGTATTATTGGCGGCACGGATTGCCGGTGTGGATGAGATTTACCGCATCGGAGGGGCTCAGGCGGTGGCGGCTTTGGCCTATGGCACGGCCAGTATTGCGCCAGTGGACAAGATCACCGGGCCGGGCAATGCCTATGTGGCGGCGGCCAAGCGGCGGGTGTTTGGCCGGGTGGGGATTGATATGATCGCGGGGCCGTCGGAGATTTTGGTGATTGCCGACCGCGACAATGACCCGGACTGGATCGCGCTGGATCTTTTGTCACAGGCCGAGCATGACGCCTCGGCGCAATCCATTCTGATCACTGATGATGCGGGGTTTGGTCGGGCTGTGGTTGGCGCGGTTGAGGCGCGGCTGAAAACACTGGAGCGGCGCGAGATTGCTGGAGCCTCGTGGCGCGACAATGGTGCGGTGATTGTGGTGCGTGATTTGTCCGAGGCTGCGGCTTTGTCGAACCGGGTGGCGCCCGAGCATCTGGAGCTGTGCGTGGCTGATCCTGAGGCCTTGTCGCAAGCGATCACCCATGCGGGGGCGATTTTTCTGGGGGCATGGACTCCGGAGGCTATCGGCGATTACGTTGGCGGTCCGAACCATGTTTTGCCCACGGCGCGCTCGGCGCGGTTTTCTTCTGGATTGTCAGTGATGGATTTTCTGAAACGCACGACGCTTGCGAAAATGACCCCCGAGGCGCTGGCCTTGATCGGCCCGGCGGCGGAACGCTTGGCGCGGTCGGAAAGCCTGGAGGCGCATGGGCTTTCGCTGCGCGCAAGGTTGGATCGGTTGAACGGGGGGGCGCAATGAGCCGGATTTCTGCCATCGACATTGATGAGCGCGGCTTGGTTCGGCCAACGCCCGAGATCGAGCAAGAGCGCAAGGTTGCGATCTTTGATCTGTTGGAGGACAATTCCTTTGCCTTGCCGAACCCAACGGCGCCCGCTGGTCCCTATCATCTGGGCCTTGCGATCCGCGAGGGGCGGTTGGTGTTTGATATCACCACCGAAGTCGCTGAAAAGGTTGGGGAGTTTCATCTTTCCTTGGGGCCGTTCCGGCAGGTGGTCAAGGATTACTTCCAGATTTGCGAGAGCTATTTCGAGGCGGTGAAGCGTTTGCCTCCCAGCCAGATCGAGGCCATCGACATGGCGCGTCGTGGCATCCACAACGAAGGCGCGCGGGTGTTGCAAGAGCGCCTGTCGGGCAAGGCCGAGGTCGATATCGACACGGCGCGGCGTTTGTTTACTTTGATTTGCGTTCTGCACTGGGGCGGCTGATCTTGGCAAGTTTTCCGCATTCGGTGCTGTTTTGCTGTGATCATAACGCCGTTCGTTCGCCCATGGCCGAGGGGATGATGAAGAAATTCTACGGCCAGCGCGCCTATATCCAATCGGCGGGCGTCAAGAATGATATGGAGATCGACGGCTTTTCCATCGCCGTTTGCGCCGAACTGGGGATCGAGTTGTCGCGCCACCGCTCGCGGTCGTTTGAAGAGATGCGCGAATGGGGCGATGATCTGGGGCAGTTCGATCTGATCATCGCGCTGTCGCCCGCAAGCCAGCGCACGGCGCTGGAGCTGACCCGCACCTATCATCTTGAGGTGGAATATTGGCCGATCCTTGACCCAACCGGATTGGGCGAGACGCGCGAGGCAAAGCTTGCCTCATATCGGCAAAGCCGCGAACAGATCAGGCAGCGGATGCTGGATCGCTTTGGGCCGCCCACCGAGGAGTGAGGGATGGTTTCATAGGGGGCTTGCGGGTCGGGCCAGATGATTTGAGCCCATAAACCCCGATGTTTTGTCATGCAAGGATGCCCCCTTTGGCAGGAGAGGCGAAAACCTTCAACTCCTGCGCCCGTTTTGAGCGGGGTTTGTGGCAGCGTGAATCGGGATGGTTGGCGCATCTGCCAAAAACGAGGGTTTTTGGAACATGCACGTTTGGCCACCACTCAATCATTGCAATCGCAAGTGGGATTAAACGATTGTACCTTCATAGCCGTTCACAGAAATATGAGTGCAAAGTTCTCCCCACTGGCAATCGCTACAGGCGGATCGAACTTGATCTTGTGTGAACGCTGACCGAAATAGCTTCAAGGAACCTTTGTCCAAAGAGAGTTTTGCGCCGGTATGCACCGGCACTTGCAATATCCTGCCCACATCCTTCGCAGCTTGAAGGTCTCGATTATAAACACAGTCATCGCTACAGTGCGCGTTAGCTTCCGCCAGACGCGGAGCACAGATTTCATCTGGACCATCTACAATCTCGACGTTCTCTCCTGCTGAAACTCGCCCCGCAATCACAGTCATGTTGTCTGTGAAGGCGGTGCCGTATCCTTTGCCAATGTAAGTAAGCATACACAGAAGGTGGTGAGCACGCAGGTCGCCCGAGCTATGCCCAAAAGTTGGTGACGGTGTGATCAGGCGGCTTTGATTTCGTGCTTGATCCCGTCGCGGAATTCAACCCCTTCGATGATTTCGGGCAGGCGGTTTTGCCCATCGAGTTTGCGCCATTTCTTCTTGGCTGAGAGCATCAACTGGTGCGTCATGGCCAGCGCGGTTTGTCGACTGAGGCATCCCTTGGTTTTGGTGGTTCGGTGCCTGACCGTGGCAAAGGTGCTCTCAATGGGGTTCGATGTCCGGATGTGTTTCCAGTGCTCGGCGGGGAAGTCGTAGAAGGCGAGCAGGTCGGCGCGGTCCTTGGTCAGGCATTTCACCGCCCGGTCATATTTCACGCCGTAGGCCTCGACGAAGTAATCGAATGCGGTGTCGGCGGCAGCCTTGGTTTCTGCCATCCAGATGTCTTTCAGGTGCGCCTTGGCTTTGGGCTGGACCGACTTGGGCATCGCGTTCAGCACGTTTGCCGTCTTGTGGACCCAGCACCGCTGGACCCGGGTCTTACCATAAACCTCATGGAGGGCTGCCCAGAACCCCATGGCCCCGTCGCCCACGGCCAGCTTGGGTGCGGCCTCCAGCCCCCGGTGTTTCAGGTCCAGGAGCAGTTCCCGCCAGCTCTGGGTGCTTTCTCGAAAGCCGTCGATGAGGCCCAGAACATCCTTGTTGCCCCATTCGTCTGCGCCGATAATCACCAGCATACATTGACGATCCTCGTCCATGCGCGGGGTGAAGTAGA
>CBDUEF010000104.1:0-8337 GCA_965366095.1 uncultured Cypionkella sp.
ACCCACTTGCAGGCCTTGGCGTTCGGTCAGGGTGCGCACGAAATTCCCGGCATCCAGCAGGCTGCCATGGGTTCCGGTGTCCAGCCAGGCAAAACCGCGCCCCATCTTTTCCACCGAAAGACTGCCTTCGGCGCGATAGATCTCCAGCAGATCGGCGATCTCCAACTCACCGCGCAGCGAAGGCCTAACCCGCGCCGCAAACTCGGGCGCGCGGCCATCCAGATAGTAAAGCCCGGTCACCGCGAAATTCGACGGTGGCACTTCGGGCTTCTCGACAATCGCGCGCACATTGCCCGCGCTGTCAAAATCCACCACGCCATAGCGCTCGGGGTCCGATACCCGATAGCCAAACACCGTCCCGCCCACCGCTTTCGCCGCCGCTGCCGCCAGTATCTCGGGCAGGCCGTGGCCGAAAAAGATGTTGTCGCCCAGCACCAGCACCGAAGGCGCACCGGCCAGAAAATCCTTGGCCAACAGATAGGCCTGCGCCAACCCATCAGGCGAGGGCTGCACGATATAGCTCAGGCTCAACCCCCATTGGCGGCCATCGCCCAACAGCCGCTGAAACTGCCCCTGATCCTCGGGTGTGGTGATCACCGCAATCTCGCGGATGCCGCCCAGCATCAGCACCGACAGCGGGTAATAGATCATCGGCTTGTCATAGATCGGCAAAAGCTGTTTCGAGACACCCATGGTGATCGGCCACAGCCGCGACCCGGTGCCGCCTGCGAGGATAATCCCCTTGCGCGTCATCCGTTCAACTCCTTCAACACGGCGGCCAAGCCCAGCCGCCAATCGGGGCGCTCAAGACCAAACCGCTCTAACCCCGAGCAATCCAGCCGAGAGTTTTTCGGGCGTTTCGCCGGGGTTGGATACTCGGCACTGGAAATATCCTTGATCTGGCAGGGCAGCCCCGCCCCCACCATTACTGCCCGCGCGAAATCGGCCCAGGACACATCCGGCGCGCCGGCAAAATGCACGATCCCCCGCGCGTCTGTCTGCGCCAAAACATAAAGTGCGCGCGCAATATCCGCCGCTGGCGTTGGCCCGCCGATCTGATCGGCCACCACGTTCAGACTGTCGCGCGCAATCCCCAGCCGCAGCATGGTTTTCACGAAATTGGCCCCATGCGCCGAAAACACCCATGAGGTGCGCAGGATCAACCCGCCCGCCTCCAGCACCAGCTCTTCCCCCGCCAGTTTGCTGCGACCGTAAGCCCCCAGCGGTGCCGTCGGATGATCCACCGCAAAGGGCTGATCGCCCGCGCCGTCAAAAACGTAATCGCTGGAAATATGCAAAAACGGCAGCCCCCGCGAGGCACAGGCCCGCGCCATCGCGCCCGGAGCCTCGGCATTCACCACCATCGCCTCGTCTTCGCTCGCCTCTGCCGCATCAACGCCGGTCCAGGCGGCGGCATTGATCACCACCTCGGGCCGCCGCGCCATGATCGCCGCCGCGCAAGAGATCGGATCGCCCAAATCGGCGCGCTCGCGGCCCAGAAACTCTACCTTGATGCCCGCAGGCACATGTCGCGCCAATTCCCGCGCCACTTGCCCGGTTTGGCCAAAGATCAAAACCTTTTTCATGCCTTCACCCCCAACCGCTGCCCCACCCCGGCACGGGTCTGCAACGGCTTCCACCACGCCTCATTATCGAGATACCATCGCACAGTTTTGCGCAAACCCGCATCCAAAGTCACCGAGGGCCGCCAGCCCAGTTCCTCGCGGATGCGCGAGGGATCAATCGCATAGCGCGCATCATGGCCGGGCCGGTCGGTCACATGGGTGATCAGCCGCGCATGGGGGGCACCGATAGGGTGCATCTCATCCAGCAGCGCGCAGATTTTATGCACGATATCAATGTTGCGCGCCTCATTCTCGCCGCCGATATTATAGCTGCGCCCCAAAGCGCCCCGCTCCAGCACGCAGAGCAGCGCATCAGCGTGATCCTCGACATAAAGCCAATCGCGCACGTTCAAACCCGCGCCGTAAACCGGCACCGGCTTGCCCGCCAAAGCGTTCAAAATCACCACCGGGATCAGCTTTTCGGGAAAGTGATAGGGGCCATAATTGTTGGAACAATTCGTCATCACCACCGGCAGACCATAGGTTTCCGCCCAGGCCCGCACCAGATGATCAGACGCCGCCTTGCTGGCCGAATAGGGGCTGCGCGGATCGTACGGTGTGGTTTCGGTAAACTGCCCGGTCTCGCCCAGCGAGCCAAACACCTCATCGGTGCTGATATGATGAAAGCGAAAGCCTTCGGGGGCCGCATAGGCGCGTGCAGCCTCCAGCATGTTAAAGGTGCCGGTGATATTGGTTTCAATGAAATCGGCAGGCCCGTCGATAGAGCGATCGACATGGCTTTCGGCGGCCAGATGCATCACGCGGTCCGGGCGATGGGTGGCAAACACCCGGTCCAACGCCGCCCGGTCGCGGATATCGGCCTGCTCGAAACTGTAAAGGTTCGAGCCCGAAACCGCCGCCACATTCTCCAGACAGGCGGCATAGGTCAGCGCATCAAGGTTCACCACCTCATGCCCGCGCGCCACCGCCAGCCGCACCACAGCAGACCCGATAAACCCAGCCCCGCCTGTGATCAGTATCTTCACCACGCACCCCCCTGAAACGGGCTGACCACATCACGCAACAAGGGTGCCGCTGCATCCTTGGCCGACAGGATTGGCGCCGCAACGCCCCAATCAATCCCGATCTCGGGATCATCCCAGCGCACCGCGCCATCACAATCGGGCGCATAGACATCGCTGCACTTATACTGCATCTCGGTATTCGGCGCGCGGGTGATAAAGCCGTGCAGGAAGCCTTTCGGCACCAACAACTGCCGTCCGTTTTGCGGTGACAGTTCCACCCCCAGCCAGCGCCCGAAACTGGGCGATCCAGCGCGAAAATCCACCACCACATCGAAAATCAGCCCTGCCGTGCAGCGCACCAGCTTATCTTGCGCATGCGGCGGGGCCTGATAATGCAATCCGCGAAGGGTGCCAACGGCTGCCGACATTGATTGGTTGTCTTGCACGAACTCAATGCCCAACCCCGCCGCGCGCATCCGCTCAGCGCTCCATGTCTCGCTGAACCAGCCCCGGCCATCGCCAAATCTCTGCGGTGTCAGGATCAACACGCCCTCCAGCGTGGTTTCTTCGATCTTCATGCGCGTTCACCCTTACTCATGCCGCCGCCATACCAGCCTATTCGCGCAAGTTTGCGGCAAGACGCCGACAGGATAATGGCATCACATCCCTGCGATATTCACCCACCAGGCCAGCGCCACCAGCACCGCCGCCAGCGCGAAAAACACCAGATCATTCAGCGGATCCCAGGCCCGATGCTTGCGCGCCAGCGCAATCACCGCCGGATGCACCGCAATCAGCGCCAACGCCTGCCCCAACAGCGCGCCCTCAAGCCCCGCCCATTGGATGCCAACGATGAAGGCAATGGTCTGGATCACAGCCTTGAACGCCTGCAGCCAGAAATAAGTCTGCCCACCCCCCGCCGCCAGCGCCGATTGATCATAGGTTATGCCAATGGTTTCCGGCATTTGCACCAAAGCCACCGCCACCACGATCAACCCCGCCGCCCCATAACGCGCATCATACATCAGCCCCACCAAGGGCTGCCCGATCACCGCCAGAAACCCCAGCAAGAGCAACGTCCCGCCGGTGATGGCAAAACGCAACCGCCGCATCTTGGCAAAATTCTCGGCTGAGGTCGCCGGGTGATGATCGCGATAAAGCGGGATCATGATCCGCCCATTCACCGCCCGCGCCAGCAGCAAGGGGAACGAGGCCAGAAAATAGGCGATGTTGTAAATCCCCAACTCTTCAAGGCTCAGATAATGCCCGAACACCGCCTTGTCGCCTTGGGCCAAAGCAAATCCGCAGGCGGTCGACAGGAATATCCACTTGCCGAAATGGATCAGATCATGCGCCGCCGCCCGGTCCCAATGAAAGCGGTTGGCCTCCCCCGGCAGATAGCGCCATGTCAGCACCAGCTTGGCCAGCGATCCCATGATCGCGCCAAACACCAGCGCCCAGACCGATTTGAAGATCAGCGCCAAAACCACCATGGCGACAATCCCAAGGATCTGCGCCGCCAAATCCAACAGCGTCACCCGCCCCAGCAACAAATGCCGCGTCGCCGTATCAATCCGCGTCGGGTTAAAGCCTGAAATCAACAGCGAAATCCCGGCCACCGGCAACAGATAGGCCAACTCAGGCGCGTTGTAGAATTTCGACAGCGGATAGGCGATGGCGCAGGTCACCAGCCACAACATCGCGCCGCGAAAGACATGGATGCTAAAGGCCGTGTTCAGAAAATTCGGATCATCGCCGCGCTTGTGCTGCGCGATAGAGGCCGAAACCCCCACATCCGAAAACATCACCATGCCCACCAAAACCACCGAAACCAGCGCCATCACGCCAAAGGCTTCGGGAAACAACAGCCGCGTCAGGATCAGGTTCGAGACCAACCGCATCATCTGCGCGATGATATAAGAGCCTGCGGTAAAGGCCGATCCGCGCATCGCACGGGCAAACAAACTGGTTCCAGACAATCTGGCAAACATCGCGCTGAACATCGAACCCATCACCCTTGATTGCGCATCAAAGGCGCTGAACATCTGCGCGCGACCCTAGGCGCGCCCCGCTTGTCCGTCAACTGATCCCGCATCCCGCATATGCGCCTGTGGCCCTTTTCGGTCAGGCCTTTTTGGGCCCCTGCCAGCCGGCGCTGCCAGCGATCCTCAGCCTTTTTTGCAAAACCAGCCCGCAATCAGGTTCATTTCGCCGCGCTTCGGGCATAATCCTGCCATGAGGTGCGCGTAAACCGCCACGCAGGAACCGGGGGCCACCTTGAAAATCGCCTATCTGATCAACACCTATCCGCGCCCGTCGCACAGCTTTATCCGCCGTGAGATCCACGCGTTAGAGCGGATGGGCTGGGATATTCACCGCTTTGCCATGCGCAGCGATGCGCATATGCTGGTCGACCCCGCCGATATCGCTGAAAACGCCCGCACTGAACATATCCTGGGCCAAGGCCTGCGGCCCGTGCTGCTCAGCGGTGCCGCCTATCTGCTGCGCCACCCGTTGCGCGGCGCGCGCGCGCTTGGGCTTGCGCTGCGGTTTGGCGCCCTCGCGGGGGCTCAGGTTCCCGGCACCGGCGGCCGCCTGCGCAATATGGTTTATCTGGCCGAAGCCGCCTGCCTTGCCCAGCGCTGCCAAAGCCTTGGCATCCGCCACCTGCACGCGCATTTCGGCACCAATTCCACCACGGTCGCCCTGCTGTCCGAGGTGCTGGGCGGCCCCGGTTTCAGCTTTACCACCCACGGCCCCGAAGAGTTCGACGCCCCCCGCAGCTATGCGCTGAATGAGAAAATCCACCGCTCGCGCTTTGCCGTGGCGATCTCTTCCTTTGGCCGCAGCCAGCTTTGTCGCTGGTCTGCCATCGCCGATTGGCCCAAGATCAAAGTTGTCCATTGCGGCATCGAGCCCGCGCATTTCGGCCCCGCAGCGCCTATCCCCTCTGGCGGCCCGCATCTGGTGGCCATCGGCAGGTTAACCGAGCAAAAGGGCTTCCCGCTTTTGATCGAGATCATGGCCGAAGCCGCGCCGCGCTTGCCCGGCCTGCGCCTGACCATCGTTGGCGATGGCGAGTTGCGCGCCTTGATCGACGCTGAAATCGCCCGCCACGGGTTGCAAGACCGCATCCATATCGCGGGCTGGCTGGATGAGGCCGGGGTGGCAAAGGCGCTTGCCGCATCCCAGGCCCTGATCCTGCCCTCGCTCGCCGAGGGCCTGCCGATGGTGGTGATGGAGGCGATGGGCGCCGCCCGCCCGGTGATTGCCGCCTCGATCAACGGTGTGCCGGAATTGCTCACACGTGATGCAGGCTGGCTGGTGCCCGCCGGCGACGTGGCTGGCTTTGCCGATGCCCTCGTTGCGCTGTCAAAAACCCCGCCCGAACGCCTCACCGAGATGGGCCTTGTCGGCCGTGCCCGCGTCATGGCGCGCCATGATGTTGACATCGAGGCCGCAAAACTCGACAGCTTCTTCAAAGCAAGTTTGGGGATGTGATGGATTTCGTCGTCGTCTGCGCCAGCCATTCGGATGAGATTCTGAACGCCAATCTGGCGCGCTCGCCGATGCTTGCTTCGCTGCCGCTGCATATTGAACGCGGGGCAACCTCTGCCGCCCAAGCCTATAACCGCGCCCTTGATGCCACCACCGCCCCGGTGGTGATCTTTGCCCATCACGATGTCTTTCTGCCGCAAGGCTGGGACGCGCTGCTTGCCGCCCGCCTTGCCGAAGTGGCCGCCCTCGATCCCAATTGGGCGCTGTTTGGCCCCTTTGGCGTGGGGCTGGATGCCTCACACATTGGCCCGGTTTGGTCATCCTCGATCGGGCTGATCGTGGGCCGGGTGCCGATCCCCCCCGCCCCGGTGCAATCTTATGACGAGATGGTCATCGTCTTGCGCCGCGCCTCAAACCTGCGCTTTGATCCCGCCCTTCCCGGCTGGCACATGTATGGCACCGATATCGTCACCCAAGCCCGCACTTCGGGCCTTGGCGCCTATGCCGGGGCCTTGCCCTGCATCCATAATGATCGCTACCACGACCATCTGCGCGACGATTTTGTCGAGTGTTACCAAGCAATGCGCGCGAAATGGCGTGATCATCTGCCGCTGCGCACTCCGATCATCAAAATCTCGCGCTCGGGCCTGCATCTGTATAAAAACCGCTGGCAGGATTACCGATCCGAACGCTTTCGCGCCAATATGTCGGTGGGGATCGCCCATTCACCCGAAGGTCTGGCCGCGCGCTGTGGCTGGTCTGATCTGACGGCCTCGGCCTGATCCGTCGCTGGGGTCTGTAAAGATAAACACCCCCCTTGGACTTTGCCGCCGCCGCGCGCATATAAGAGAAAACCTGCGACTGATGAGGACACCGATGTTCGGCACAACCGAAAAACCCCCCGAGACCACCACCGCCGATCTGATCAAAGACGGCACCGAACAGGGCTTTATGGATGACGTGATTGATCCGTCGCAAACCGTGCCGGTGATCGTCGATTTCTGGGCGCCATGGTGCGGCCCGTGCAAAACCCTTGGCCCGGCGCTTGAGGCTGCCGTTACCGCCGCCAAAGGCCGGGTGCGGATGGTCAAGATCAATGTCGACGAAAATCAGGCCCTTTCTGGCCAGTTGCGCATCCAATCCATCCCCACCGTCTACGCCTTCTTTCAGGGCAAGCCGGTCGATGGCTTTCAGGGTGCGCTCGCCCCCTCTGAGATCAAGCGCTTTGTCGACAAGATCGCCGCCATGGGCCCCGAGCCTGACAACGGCCTTGCCGACGCTATTGAGGCCGCCGAGGCGATGCTGGCCGAGGGCGAGGCCGCCGACGCGCTCGAAACCTTTGCTGCCATTCTGGAGGAAGAGCCGGAAAATCCGGTGGCCTATGCTGGCCTCATCCGCTCGCATCTCGCCCTTGGCGATATCGACCGCGCCGCCGATATGCTGAATATCGCGCCCGATGCCATCGTCAAATCCAAGGAACTGGAAGCCACCCGCGCCCAGATCGAACTGGCCCGTCAGGCCGCACAAGCTGGCCCCGAGGATGAGCTGCGCGCCGCCGTCGCCGCCGATCCCGCCAACCGTCAGGCCCGCTTTGATCTGGCGCTGGCCCAGCATGCCAATGGCAAGATCGAAGAGGCGGTGAACACCCTGCTCGATCTCTTCAAACTTGATCGCGAGTGGAACAACGGCGCGGCGCGCAGCCAGCTTTTCACCATCTTTGATGCGCTGAAGCCGCAAGATCCCATCGTTCTTGCCGGTCGTCGCCGCCTGTCGTCGATGATATTTGCCTAAAGCCCGCGCAAGCCTATCTGAGAGGGCATGATGAAAGCCAAAGACCTGCCCGACACCATCGCCCTGTTCCCGCTTCCGGGCGCGCTGCTCTTGCCGCGCGCCCGCCTGCCGCTGCATATCTTCGAGCCGCGCTATCTTGCGATGCTGGATGATTGCCTGAAAACGCCGTCGCGGCTGATCGGCATGATCCAGCCGCGCGAAACCCCCGATGGCGAACAGCGGCTTTCGGCCATTGGCTGTGCCGGGCGGATCACGAATTTCTCGGAAACCGAGGATGGTCGCTATATGATCACCCTCACCGGCGTGTCGCGCTTTCGCCTGCGCGAAGAGGTGCAGGGCTTTGCCCCCTACCGGCGCGCGCAGGTCGAATGGCCGCCCTTCACCCGCGATCTGGGGGCCGAAGAAAACGACCCCGGCTTTGATCGTGACAGCTTCCTTGCCCTGCTCGCCCGCTTTTT